>JAFTFA010000222.1 GCA_017449785.1 Muribaculaceae bacterium
GGCTGACCGCACGTGACCAAGTGTGGTCACTCCTGTTGCAAGCGGGCTGGGCCGACGGTGGTGGGACGGCAAGCAAGGATGGGACCTACCAGACACCAAGTGCCGACTCCAAAGCACCTCAAGAGCACACGCTCTACCTGATGCGCCAATATGAATACCTCACGGCAAAGCGGTTGCTGGCCGGTGTGCAAGTGGGCTGGTCGGCACCGATTGCCCGACAGCACATGAGGATCTACGCCCAGGCAGGCTACAATTACCGTCAGGCATTTGACGTCCACTACCTGGAGGACGGTCATCGACATGAGGCAAGCATCTCGCTTGGATGTTTATTTTAATTGATATGCAAATTACAATAAATCAATATTATATACATTAAATTTTTAAATTACAACATGATGAAAATTTCTACAAAACTTAGTGCACTGGCACTGCTGGCAGGCACCATGATGAGCATGGGTGCACATGCCGAGACACAGGAAAACGTTTATGACTTCGCCAACAACAACCTCAACCTAGAGGTCGCTACTCCTGCCGACTGGGAAGATGCCACCAAGGGCGTCATCAGCGGTCAAGAGATTCGTCAGGGTGACGTGGTTCTCACGTCCATCGACGGTGCCAAGGTGAACCGCATGTGGCGCACCAATGCCGGTGTGCAGTACTTGCAAGTGGGTGGCAAGATCACCATCACTGCCGATGAGGGTCGCGCCATCACAATGGTGAACTTCGGCGTACAGAACTACAAGTTCTTTCTGGAGGCTCAGGAGGGCAATGGCTCGTTGGATGCCGACAATTATGTGTGGAACGGTAACTCGACGAGCATCACGTTTGACAACGAGAATGCTGCCAACGAGTACAACACCCAGACGCTGTTGCTGAACATGACCGTTTACACCGACGATGCCAATGAAGACACCTATTCACCCTCAGAGAACAGCTACACCGAGTGTGCCAACATCGCCGAATTCCTTGCCCTGGAAGTGGGTACCGCTGCCAAGCTGAACCTCAACAACGCCCAGGTGAACGGCACCTACTGGGGCGGCACCTTCCTGGAGGATGCCACGGGAGCCGTTCAAGTGACTGCCAACATCAACGTCAACCGCAACGATGTGCTCAACGGTGTCATCTACCTCGTGCGTGCACAGGACGACTTTGACGCTGACCACATCATTCCCACTGCCGACACCGATGTCAAGACCTCGCTCGACGAGGTGACCATCACCAGCAACAATGAGTTCACCCCCACCGTGGTTGATATCGATGCACTGCCCACCAACGACAACATGAGCAAGCTGGTCAAGGTGAAGGGCGTCACCATCACCAAGCCTGGACGTTTCTTCCTGATCACCACCAGCAACGGCGAGAACATCCAACTCATTGACCAGATGAATGTGGGTGGCTATGACCTGAATGAGCTGGTTGACAAGAAGGTGATCGTCACCGGTGTGTTCACCTGGAACATGACGCGCTGGGCCATCTTCCCCACCAGCGTTGTTGAGGACAACAACACTGCCGTCACCACCATCATGGCTACCGATGCCAGTGATGCCGACGTGTACACAATCACGGGTATCAACCTGGGTAAGGCCGACTTTAACACCCTGCCCGCAGGCCTCTATATCAAGGACGGCAAGAAGTATCTGGTTAAATAAACAGTTCCCAGGTTTTAAAAGCTGTTGATTTCACATGTCATCCATCTCATTATAACTGTTGATTGAAAAATGAAGACTATCAAGTACATATTATTATTGCTGGCTGCATCGGTGGCCATGACAACATCGGCCATAGAGGATACATTGACCTTTGTCAGGACCGACGGCAGCACCGTCGCTTTCTCGACCAGTGGACTGACGATTACCTACGATGACTTTGCCCACGCCATTGTCAACAACGATGAGACCAGCGCGACAATCAACCTTGCTAATGTGGATTACATGTGTTTTGGAGATGTCGAAGACAGCCTCAAGGGCGATGTGAACGGTGACGGCGAGGTCAACATTGCCGACATCAACGCAGTTATCGACACCATCCTGACGGGAGACACCAATGCCCGCGCCGATGTGAACGGTGACAGCGAAGTCAACATTGCCGACGTCAATTCACTCATCGACTACTTGTTGTCTGGCACCTGGAATTAAAACTTCATCAAAACCTAAGTTATATCCCTCATGCTCATCGCGGGCGTGAGGGATTTTTCTATTCATGGAGCGAAAAAAAAACGCCAGCACCAATAGGGCTGACGGTAGTTGCGGCAATCATACCTGAAGGGCGACTTGCACCGTCGCATTACAGGACGAAGATTGAACGTGAACAGCTTGAACATTTGAACACCGTGAACAAGATCGGGGGATAGTCAAAATTTGTGCGTTTTTCTCATTCTACTATAATAGTAGTAGTTATATCAAATAACTACTCATGCTTTTGAGATGAAAAATGAAACCCGACAGGACACCTTTTGATGGGTGTCCTGCCGGTAAAATATAATGAGTAAAATTCAGAAAACCTGACTTCGTCACATTTGTTTCGTTGATTTTTCAAACTACTGATTTTCAGTCGATCAGAAAAATTTTGTTGTAAAAATGGGTGTCCC
>JAFTFA010000223.1 GCA_017449785.1 Muribaculaceae bacterium
ACCGATTTCAACTCAATAACTATTGTATCATTCACCAGAATATCAAGCCTGAAATCCATCTGTAAATCAACTCCTTTATAATATGCTCGCACCGGCACTTGGTTTTTCACCTTCAAGCCTCGTGAAGCCAATTCCAGCATCAGGGCGCGCTCATATACCGATTCCAGCAGGCCTGGCCCCAGGCTCATATACACCTCATAGATACCATCCATAATCGGTTTTGTACCATCATCGGCCCAAACCCTTGGCTCACCCATTGTTCTATCGTCTAGGTTCATATCGTCATTCTGCGCCAGCCACTTAAAAAACTTAGCGGCTTTGCGGCTTAGCGTGAGACTCTGTCGGCTGCGCCGCATTGATGGCGGCGGCGATAAATGACATGAAGAGGGGGTGAGGGTTGAGGACCGTGCTGGAGTACTCGGGGTGGTACTGGGTGCCGATGTACCAGCGGTTGCCCGTGAGCTCGATGACCTCGGCCAGGTTGCTCTCGGGGTTGACACCGGCGATGGTCATGCCGGCCGCCTCAAACTGCTCGCGGTACTCGTCGTTGAACTCGAAGCGGTGACGATGACGCTCCTCGATGTCGAGTTCGCCGTAGGCCTGGGCCACCTTGGTGCCGGGCTTGACACGGCAGGCATAGGCGCCCAGCCGCATCGTGCCGCCCAGGTTGGTGACCGTCTTCTGGTCCTCCATGAGGTCGATGACGTTGTGGGTCGTGGCGGCATCCATCTCGGTGCTGTTGGCATCGGTGAGGCCCAGCACGTTGCGGGCAAACTCGATGACCATGCACTGCATGCCCAGGCAGATGCCGAACGTGGGCACATCGTGCTCGCGGCACCAGCGCAGGGCGACAAACTTGCCCTCGATGCCTCGCTGGCCAAAGCCCGGCGCCACCACGATGCCGTCGTGGCCCGACAGCAGCTGCTCGACGTTGCCGTCGTGGATGTGCTCGCTGTTGATATAGTCAATCTTGAGGCGGCGGTCATGGTAGGCACAGGCGTGCAACAAGCTCTCGTCGATGCTCTTGTAGGCATCCTGCAGGGAGACATACTTGCCGACCAGGCCGATGCAGACCACCTCCTCGGCTCCCTTGAGCTTGGCCAGGAACTGGTTCCACTTCTCCATGTCGGGCTCGCCGTCGCTGGGCAGGCCGGTCTTCTCGAGGATGATGTTGTCCAGGCGCTGCTCGTGCATCTTGAGGGGCACCTCATAGATGGTGGGCACGTCCAGGGACTGGACGACAGCGTCGGCACTGACGTTGCAGAACTGGGCCACCTTCTTCAACATGGCGGTGGGGAGGTTGTGCTCGGTGCGCAGCACCAGGACATCAGGCTGGATACCCTCTTGCTGCAGGAGCGTGACGCTGTGCTGGGTGGGCTTGGTCTTGAGCTCCTTGGCCGCGCTGATGTAGGGGACATAGGTCAAGTGGACACAGATGCACCGGCGTCCCAGTTCCCAGCGCAGCTGGCGGATGGCCTCGATGAAGGGCAATGCCTCGATGTCGCCGACGGTGCCGCCAATCTCGGTGATGACAAAGTCATACTTGCCGGTGGTGCCCAGCAGCTTGACGTCGCGCTTGATCTCGTCGGTGATGTGGGGGATGATCTGGACGGTCTTGCCCAGGTAGTCGCCGCGGCGCTCCTTGTCGATGACGCTCTGATAGACGCGGCCAGTGGTGACATTGTTGGCACGGGTGGTCTTGATGTTGGTGAAGCGCTCATAGTGTCCCAGGTCGAGGTCGGCCTCGTGGCCATCGACGGTGACGTAGCACTCGCCGTGCTCATAGGGGTTCAACGTGCCGGGGTCGATGTTGATGTAGGGGTCAAACTTCTGGCACGTGACGCTGTAGCCGCGCGAGAGCAGCAGGCGCGCGATGCTCGATGCGATGATGCCTTTACCGAGCGACGAAACGACGCCGCCGGTGACAAAGATGTATCTTGTTTCCACTTCTTTACTCATTGAAAAAACATTTAACCGACAAAGATACTGCTTTTTTTCCAAAAAATGCCGCACCAGGCGCAGAAAACGGCAACACCACAGTCGCCCATCGCCACAGTCAAGGCAACAACTTTTTATATCAACAACTTTTTTAATGAACAACTGAATAGTCTGAAATCTCTGAGGGCAGCGGCGCGGGTAATTTTTTAAAAACAACTCAAACAACTTAAACAACTTTTTTAATGAAGAAAGCAGGCGGCCCGCACACATGGGTGGGGTCGCGTGTGTCTTTAGGCACTATCGGCTAGGCGCCGATAGCTTGGAGTGACTGTTGTATTACTTCATCACCTTAACGGCGCTGGTGGTACCGTCGGTGTAGGTGGTAACGACGATGGTCATGCCGTTAGCCTCCTGCATCTCCTGACCGGCCATGTTGAAGTAGCGAACAGCGGCAACGGTCTTGCCAGCGTTCATCTCGTTGATGCTGGTGGGATCGGGATTAACGGGCTTGGCAGGAACGACTACCTGAGATACGGTGCTCCAGTACTCAACGCCATCAACAACGGTCTTGGCCATTACGTATACGGTGTAGGACTCGGTCTCCATTGCGAACTGAGTCGGGTTGGCGATCTCAACGGGATTCGTACCATTCAGGTCCTCAACACGGTATAGGGTAACATCGCCCTGAGGAGCTACGGCACCAACGATTACCTGATAGTTATCGTTGTCAGTGTCGATAGTAATCGTGGGAGGAACAACGGGAGTAACGGGAGCGTTCCAAACGAGGGTAGCAGGCTTGCTGATGGGATCGTAGCCAACGCCAGTAGCGGTAGCGGTTACCTCATAGGTGCCATAAGCGGGCAGCTGGTAGGTGTTAACAGTGCTGCGAACGAGAGTGATAGTCTCATCGTCGAGAGTGATGGTTACAGCCTCGTCACCAGTGTAGGTAACGGTGAACTGACCATTCTCCTGGTTAACCTCGCCGAAGACGATCTCGCCATCGAGAGTGGTGTCAACGGGCTGCTTGCCGGGGATCACAGCGTCATAGAGGGAGTAGTCGCTGACGAGCTTGCCTGCCTCCTGAGCGGTAGCGCTGAAGCCCATCTCCTCACCCTCGGGATCGTCGCTGTAGTTAACAACGTACTCGGCACGACCCTCACCACGAGCAACCTCAACGTCGTCCTGGTAAAGGATTACGGTACCATTACCAACAGCGATAACGGTAACGGTCTGAGCGTCATCATTATTTTCCTGATAGATCACGGGCGCTGCGGTCTGCTCGGGAACAACGGGAGCCTTAGCGGGGATCTCGATCATGTCCTTGGTAGCGTCGCCGGGATATACGAACTCACCAGCAGCGGTAGCGGTAGCATAAGCGTTAACATAGTCAATCTCCTCACCGAAGGGAACTACAACAGAGCAGGTGCCCTGGCCAGAGGTCTCACCAACAGTGCCATTAATGCCGGTCACCTTCAGGGTAACGGTGCCCTCACCGGTAGCGGTGATGGTAACGATCTCGGCGTCGTTGTCAACGTCGACGGTGATCACGGGATCAGGAGTATGATAGTAGGTGGGCTCCATAGCGGGAACGATAACGGTCTGGGCGTCGCAGGTAGCGATCTCATACTGGATCTCGCCCTCGGGATCGCTGTCGAGGTTGGTTGCATAAGCCTCTACAGTGATGTCGGCCTCACCATAGGCGGGACGAGCGATGGTGTAGGGGTTCTCAACCTTCTCACCGTTAACGTACAGCTCTACAGTACCGGTACCGGTAGCCTCGATGGTGTACTCGTTGTCACCAGGAGTTACAACTACGCTGGGCTTGTTGGACGGAGTCTTAGCCTTGGCGGGAACGGTAACGGTCTGCTCAACGTTGGCGCTGTTGCCGCTCTCGTCGGCGTTAGCTACGGTGTAAGCAACGAAGGTGATGGTCTGCTCCTCGTAGGTCTGCTCTACAGTGTAGGGGTTGCGAACAGCCTCGCCGTTGATCATCAGGACAACCTCGTGGTTCTCGCAGGTAGCCTCCATGGTGAAGCTCTCCTCGCTCCAGGTCAGAGTGGGAACGGGAGCGGGC
>JAFTFA010000224.1 GCA_017449785.1 Muribaculaceae bacterium
ACTACAAGCGCTTCCGCCACTTCGGCAAAGACAAGGTCACCATGGACTTTGCCTTCTTCGCCATCGCCTTCAACATCAAGAAAATGGCCGCAAAAATCGCAAAATCCGCCTGAAACGGCGGAAATACGCCCCATTTTTGCCATTTTGCCGTCACAACTCGGTCTTTCCCTCATGAGAATCGAGTGTACAGACAAAACAAAGAAAAAACAGCCGCCTGAAAAATATCCCATTCTCAGGCGGTTGACTTGCAAAGAGGGTGAGCCATAACTGAATTATGACACACCCTCTTTCCATTCTGTGACCCCGGTGGGCTCTGATTCATAACACACCATGACAGTAATTGACACTATAACCGCCTGATTCCCATGAATTTCTCATACTGATACTATGTCATCGGGTGTCAACGAATGCCATTAGGTGTCAATCTCGGTTGTCATTTTTGCCAACCGTTTTTTAGGACGATGTTTGATTCCCAAAAATCACATCAAAAGACCGTCCCTTTTTCCTTCTCAGATTGGTATGGGACATTGAAAAATGCGTGTAATATCGTGTGCCATTGGCCAAATTTACTTAATTTTGCAAAGTCAACACAAAAAGCGAATTGTCAACTGCAAAAAGATATGATGTTTATCGGCATGTGACGCAAGCCATGATGATGGTTTGCGCCGTACTTGTCGTGCTGGTTTGTGCGTTAGTTGGATGTAACAGAATGTCAGTGTCGTCACAACGAGACCAACTCGACACGTTGATGCACCAGTGTGCTATAGCCATTAATCGTTTCGATTACACCACGCTCTATGAACAATCAAGTCACTATTTGGCCGAAGCCGACCGTGCTGGTGACAAACGACACGAGGCTTACGCTCATTTCTATCTAGGTGCTGCCTGTTTGTACAGAAATCGTCCAGATTCGGCCATCAACGAATTGCAGACAGCCTTTGCAATGGGGCAGGAGCTTTCTAATGATACCATCGTGACACTGGCGCTGAATTCCATCGGCATCCATGAGGCAACCGCCAACAATAATTTGTATTTGGCTCAATGGTACTTCACCGAGAGCCTCAAGCATGCCAAGCAGTGCGACTACACCAAGATTGAGGGCAGTATCTACGGCAATCTGTGCAGCATCGCGCAGATTCAGAACGATACCACCATGATTGGCTATGCCCGAGAGTGTTATGAATTCGGCATTAGGCAAAAGGACCCGCATCTCGAGTTTATTGGGGCTCTGCACATCAGCGACTTGAGTCGACTGAAGGGTGACTTGGACACTGCGTTGGTCTATTGCCACAAGGCCATTGAAGTGAGCGACAAGAACGGACTGAATGACAATGCTATCGCCTATGTCTCTCTCTCAGGCATCATGTTTGAGCGAGGCCAACTGGCAGAGTCCGACATTTATGCCCAGAAAGCCATAGAATTAGCCGAAGCCAGCAGCAACAAGATGGTGTTGGCTAACGCCTACGACCAAAAGGCCAATATTTGCCACAAGCAGGGGCGTTATCAAGAGTCTATCGAGTGGTTGGAGAGGGAACTGACTAGTAGTGAGTCTCTCGAGATGGTCAAGGCGCAGATTTATGAACTGATGGCTAAGAATTACGAGGCAATGGGCAATACCAATAAGGCTCTGGAGTGTCTCACACACGCCAAGGAAATTGCCGACTCGAACAACGTGAGTGACCGTGAGCATATGAAGCGCGAGCGCGACATGTCGTTCAGCATCATCGAGCAGCAGCTTGAATTGGAGTTCAGCCAGCAACAGTTGCGCAACCGCGGCATCATCATCGGTGGATTGGTGCTGTTGGTGCTTCTGCTGGCCTACCTGATGTGGGTGACCATTCGCAATATGCGCCGCCGCAACGAACTGTATCACAACATTGTGCGCCAGCACATGGAATCGATTGAGCGTGAGAAAGCACTCAATGCGCGCATTGACGAACTTCAGGCAGAAGTACCCGCTATTACGGAAGAAACGCAGCCCGAGTTAGAGGAAACTGTCGAAGAAGAGACCGTCGAACAATCTCAGAATGACGCGCTGCCCAAATCCTTACCGTCGGCCAAGAGTGAGCACATCTATCGTGAATTGTGCCGCTTGATGGAGCAGGAGCGCATCTACGCCGACCCGCAAATCAACCGCGAGAGCCTAGCTCAACGAGTGGGCACCAACAAGAGTTACCTAACCACTATTATCAGCGAGTGCTCGGGTGGCAAGAACTTGTCGCAGTTTATCAACCATTACCGCATTCAGGAGGCTGTGCGCATTCTCTCAGACCGCAAGCACATAGACTATCCGCTCAAGCAATTGTGTACTGACCTCGGATTTGGGTCGGTATCGACTTTCTACAAGCTCTTCCAGGAGGGGGTGGGTATGTCGCCGTCGGCCTATCGCAAGTCATTTATCCACATGATCAGCACTCCACCGGTCTCTGAACAAGAATAATTCATCAAAGCTTTCTGAAATCGGCAAAACGATTCCGAAAAACGTCCAAAATGTTCCGAAAAAAGCAAATTGCCTTTTTCGGAACGCTTTTATTTGCTGGCAGTTTGAAGGTGGTAGTAATTTAGCATCGGCAAAAACGCTTAACATAAACAGCAAATTGTTTTTTAATTTTATCAAAATATGATCACTATGAACAGATTTTTTACGTTATTGGTTGTTGCATTGAGTGCAGCAACTGTGAGTGCACAGTCTGTAGAAGACTGCGGTGTTGACTTGCACATGGAAGGTACCCAACCTCATGCCATTGTTGCTAATCATCCTTCACGAGTAAGTGTGGGCGATGTAGTCCTTTGTGACAGTGTCGTTTACACTGTATCAGAGGATGATTACAAATCCCAGAAACTGGTTTACAACTACAATGAGCAAGGTGATGTGACAGATACACAGACATATGCCTGGAATGCCGACAATAATGATTGGCAGCTGGCACAATCTGTTGAGTACCTGTATGACGGCCATGGCAATGTGATACAGCGCCTGGAGAATTTCTACGAAGCAGGGGTCTTCAGCTTCAGTCACAAGTATGCTTACGTCTTTGATGATAACGACAACGTTCTTAGTCTCACGGCTTCACAGAGCACAGGCGATGATCAGTGGGAAGTCATGGAAGTGGATGTCAACACCTATGACGAGAATGGTCGTGTCGCTTCGTACGTAGTCACCAAGTACACCAATGGCGCAGAATCCAGCGCTTCCATGGAAGAGTATACTTACAATGAGAAGGGATTGCTTGTTGAAACAATCCTTTCAAACAAGCAAGGTGCCACATGGAACAAATCATCACGTACTACGATTACTTATAACGAGCAGGACCTCATGGAATCAAAAATTACTGCAAACTGGATGGTCGTGATGTGGTTTGACTTGACTCGCTTTGACTATGTCTATGATGCAAATGGCAATCTCTTGTCTTATTCCTACTATGTCAAAGGTAATCCGTGGACGTTCGTTTACAGGTTCTCTTACACCTATGATGAGCAGGGTAATCGCACACAATATATTGGAACCCGCATGAATGGCGATGAGGAAGAAGATTATATCAAGTGCGATTATGAGTTCGACGATGATGGCAATAACACCCAAACTACGGTTTACGACTTGGATGATAACGGAAACTTTGAGCCATATACTTGCACGATAAATACTTTTGGTGAATGGGGTATCACCCAGAAAGCTTCATACCTCTGGAATGGTGGCGAATGGGTAAAGCAGTCAACATACTACTATTACTATGGTGATAATGGTGATGCCACATCAGTTGATTGCGTCAACGCAGAATCACAGGTAGTTGACGTTCGCTACTATAACATCATGGGCCAGGAAATGAAAGAAGCTAATGGTACCACCATCGTTGTAACCACCTACTCCGACGGCAGCCACAGCACCGTGAAGGTCATCAAGTAAACTCACTGATTATTTCATCGAGTAGGTCAGGAAACGAAAGTTTTCTGGCCTACTTTCGTTCTCTCTTCTCTCACACCACCGCATGTGCCACTCGGCATACGGAGGTTCATAATGAAGTTCCTTATCCAACTAGTTGAGCTTGATGTTGCCCGCTTACAACGAAAAAAGCCAAATGGCCTTCATTATTAACCATTTGGCATCCAATTGAGTGACCCCGGTGGGACTCGAACCCACGACCCATTGATTAAGAGTCAATTGCTCTACCAACTGAGCTACGGAGTCATCGCTTTGTCAATTGCGGTGCAAAGGTACTGCTTTTTTCTTAACCAGCAACTATTTTGGCAATTTTTTTTCAAAAAAAAGTGATTTTTTCTGTGCCGCACTTTTGCCAGATTCTGTAATCGGCTGTAAATCAACACAGAGGCGAAATCGAGAAAAAATGACAATTCATCCTCCGGGAGCAGAAAAAATCGGGGCCACAGTTTGACCATTCGGGCAAAAGCACTAACTTTGTGAGGTAAAAACCAATCAATAACCATCAAGAAACAAGAAATCATGGAGAAAAGATATGACTTTGACCAGGTGATCGACCGTCGCGGGACGGGCAGTGTGATGTATGACCGATGCAAGGAAATGTTCGGGCGCGAGGACATCCTGCCGCTGTGGGTGGCCGACATGGGCTTCGCTGCGTGCCCCGACATCACGCGTGCGCTGGCCGACCGCATCACGGGGCACCCCATCTATGGCTACAGCGTGCCGCTGGAGGACTACTGGCAGTCGATCATCGACTGGCAACGCGAGCGCAACGGGCTGGAATTCACCGTGGACGAGTGCTGCTTCATCGGCGGCATCGTGAACGGATTCGGCCTGGCGCTGAACCACTTCACCCGTCCAGGGGACAGGGTGGTGATCCAGGAGCCGGTGTATCACCCCTTCAAGATGCTCATCACGGCCAACAACCGCATGGTGGTCAACAATGGGCTGAAGCGCACGGGCGACGGCTTCTATGAGATGGACCTGGAGGGACTGGAGCGCATCTTCAAGGACGAGCAGCCGGCGATGATGGTGCTGTGCAATCCCCACAACCCCATCGGCATCGCATGGCCAGCCGACGTGCAGCAGCGCGTGGCCGAGCTGGCAAGGCGATATGGCGTGGTGGTCTTCAGCGACGAGATTCACGGCGACCTGGTGCTGCCGGGGCACCGCCACACGTCGTTCCTGACCGTGAGCGATGATGCACGCGCCGTGGGCGTGGTGATGGGTGCTCCGAGCAAGACGTTCAACATCGCGGGCATCGTGAGCTCGTGGTGCGTGATCAAGAATCCTGAGCTCAGGAAGCCCTTCTTCCACCGCCTGGAGAGCAACGAGCAGTGTTCGCCCAACTTTCTGTCGATGACCGCCACCCGCGCGGCCTATCGCCACGGCGGGCCGTGGCTCGAGCAGTGCCTGGCCTATATCGAGGGCAACATCGATGCTGTGGTGGACTATTGCCGCGAGCACATCCCGGGCGTCAGGGCCATCAAGCCGCAGGCATCGTTCCTGGTGTGGCTCGACTGCACGGGGCTGGGCCTGGAGCATGACGCGTTGATCGACCTGTTTGTCAACAAGGCCCGCATCGGCCTGAACGACGGCGCGATGTTCGGCCCGTCGGGCAGCGGCTTCATGCGCCTGAACGTCGCCGTGCCCCGCTCCATCCTCATGCAGGCCATGCAGCAACTCGCCGACGCAATACGCCCCAATGGATCACGCTAAGCCGCGAAGCCGCGAAGTTTAATAAGTTTATTGCTCGCAAGGGGCTCGCAATTATGTTTTGTCATCTCAACGGCGACAACGATTGCGAGCCCCTTGCGAGCAACTATAATAAATCTTAGCGACTTCGCGGCTTAGCGTGAGGCTCATGAAGGACGGCTCAGTGGCGGGAGGTTTCATTCATGATGGGGAACGACTCGAGCAGTTCCCGCTCGGCATAGCAGCGGTCGATGAGTTCGGAGCAGCGGTGCGTCAATATGTGTATTCCGTCATAGTAGCTGTGCAGGTCATGGACCAGCACGCTGTCACCGCTGTAGTCAAACACGTTGTTGCGACCCATGATTTCGCACAGCAGGGCATGGTCGGGCAGCTGCAATGCCTGGGTGCGGAAACGCGGTGGCACGATCACCACATAGTCCACGCGATGGCTCCTGAGCAAGCCGGCGATTTCTTGCAGCAGCGCCGCCGCCTTCTCGCCGATGGCCAGCGGCATCGGGTTGGGCTGCGGCACCATGTCCACCAGCCACTGCATCTGGCCATAGTAGGCATCAGGATCCTCCAGGATGAGCGAGTCAAGGCCGGCGCTCGAGTCCTCATTGGCCAGCTCGTCACGGCCACCGCTGGGGACCGGCTGCATCTTGCCCTCCTCGATCAGCCGCTCGTTGCCCCTCGTGGGCATCAGGCTGTGGAGCAGGATTTCGGGGTCGCGAAAGGCGTTGAAATGCACCCGTTGGAAGTCGAGCCAGGTGACCTCGGGCGAGACATCATAGTGGGGCACATAGGGCATCTCGTCATAGCGAGTCGGGCGCGAGAACATTTCCTCATCCATCACCAGCAACGCATGTGACACTTGGTAGCCGTGGTCAAACAGGTAACGCAGCTCGTCGCGGATGCCCTCGAGCGGCTCGGCTCCCGCGGTGAAGTGGTACACGCTCGCGCCGGCCGGCAGGTGCCGCTTCCACGCCGCAGCCGTGAAATTGGACGACAGGGACGAGCCGAAGATGAAGGAGTCATAGCGGCAACGCGCGTTGTAGAACTTCAACCCCTCGATGGCGACATAGCGCTTGTTGGGGATGCGCTCCACCACGTCGCCGGGCTCGACCGACACGCCGCGATAGGGATGGACGACCCTGAACGGGTCGAGGGCGAGATACAGCCCCACATAGCCCATGACAGGCATCAGGGCCAGCAGGGTGAGCAGGACAAATCGTTTGTAACCGGGTTTTTTCATCGATTCAGGGAGTTTTCAGAGGGTAACAGGTCATAATATCATCGTCTCAGAACTGGAAATAGATGAACTGCATGTCGCGGTCCAGCCCACCGATCGAGATGCCGGCCAGCAGCACCCAGTAGAGCAGCCACCTCACGGCCCGCGGGAACGGCAGGTGGGCCAGCGGGAACTCGTGGCGGCGGCCCAGCCACTCGATCAAGAAGAACGGCACGATGCTGAAGATGGGCTGCCCGAACACTGGACGCATGCGCCACGAGCCGTTGACCAGCACGTCGACAATCTCGGTCAGGTGCCACAGCCCGTGGGAACGGAAGATGAGCAGCGCCGCGGCAAACAGCATGAACGACATCACGCAGCGCGGCAGGTCGCGCCACGTGGCCACCGCGGCATGGCGGCGGCGAGGCAGGAACACCGACGGCAGCAGCAACAGGCCGTTGACCGTGCCCCACAGGACAAACGTCCAGTCGGCCCCGTGCCACAGCCCCGACAGGGCAAACACGACCATGACGTTCAACGCCGTGCGCCACCGGCCACAGCGCGAGCCTCCCAGCGGGAAATAGACATAGTGGCGGAACCACGTCATCAACGAGACATGCCACCGCTGCCACAGCTCCCGCATGCCGCGGGAGAAGAACGGGTAACGGAAGTTGGGCTGCAACTTGATGTTGAGCAGGCGTGCCGACCCGATGGCGATGTCGCTGTAGCCCGAGAAGTCGGCATAGATCTGCACGGCAAACAAGATGCCCGCCCACACCATGCTCGGCGCGGCGTAGCCATAGGGGTTGTACAGCAAGCGGTCAACATAGCCGCCCACAAAGTCGGCCACCAGCACCTTCTTGGCCACGCCCCACAGAATCTGCCTCATGCCCAGCACCGCCGTCGCATAGTCAAACTGCTTCTTGCGCAGGAACTGGGGCAGCAGGTTGGAGGCCCGCTCGATGGGGCCCGCCACCAGTTGCGGGAAAAACGCGATATATACCGCAAAGGCCACCACGTCGCGCGTCGCCTTGACCTCGCCGCGATACACGTCGATGCTGTAGCTCACCGCCTGGAAGGTGTAGAACGAGATGCCCACCGGCAGCAGCAGGTGCAGCGTCGGCCAGTCCACGCCGATGCCCAGCGCGCCCAGCAGCGACACCAGGCTGTCGAGCATGAAGTCCAGATACTTGAACGTCGCCAGCACGCCCAGGTTCAGCACCAGGTTGAGCGTCACCAGCAAGCGGTCGTGGCGCGAACGGTCGCCGCGCATCAGCAGCGCCGTGCCCCACGTCGTCAACGTCGTCAGCACGATCAGCCCCAGCATGCGCCAGTTCCAGCTGCCGTAGAACAGATAGCTCGCCGCCAGCAGGAACACGTTCTGCCAGCGCAGACGCTCGCGCAGTCCCCAGTAGATCACAAACACCAGCGGCAAGAACAAAGCATAACTGTAGCTATCAAATTGCATATTCCAACTGCATCAATTCAACAAGACATTAACATTCAGGCAATAACCCACAAAAAAAATGACGTCAGCATAAACTTCGGCTCACTGGAACGGTTTACTTGTCATAGGTCGATGGCTTTATCGTGAACAACGCACCGCGCTCCACATTAAACCCGCCTCCAAGAGTCACTTCACCAGAGGCTTCAACTTCATATTCTGCACCGCTCTTGACAGTAACATCACCTCGTGTTCGGCCCGAATCCACATTATAGCCTGCTGTCACTTCACCAGCTATCACATACTGCGAATTTTCCAAATCGGTATTCTGTAGAACCAGCGGAGCAATATAGGGGATTCTCTCGTGGTTATACAGCATGACACAGCTGTTGGGGGACACATTATTCAATGTGACAGATGATGACGATGCAGTGACTTTGCCTGTCACTCCGTCATTACTGTGATATGCCACAGTTGTTTTCGGGTCTGTGAGACCGCTCACTGTCATTGAACTGTCAGCGCGGCTAATGGTAATGCCCGAATAAGGCTGAGGCGCGTTAATCCACATGTCCAGCGACGGGTCACCCAGCAAGTTATAGCCAGTAACCACATTCTCCACGCCAATGGCACCAAAATTGGCTGATAATTTAGCACCAGTCATGGCTTCACCCAAGACCGAGTTATCATACAGTAGATAATGAGTAAATCTATCGGCAAAGGCTGATTCATAGGACAGATTAATCTCTTGGGTCAAACCCATAAACGCAGGGCCGCCATAGTCCTTGCCCATGGTGAATGATTCACCGTAGTTTATCCCTTGCGGATAGCCTGACACGTTTTCATAGGGCATAGTCTGCCCCCTGAAGGCCAGATATATCATCGGATAATCCTTATTGGTCATCAGATTCAGGCCATTACCCGTTTCATTGTCTGTAACCCCAGGGGCAACCTTCACGCTGTCAACCGCCCACAGGTAATGTGACACGCTATTCACATCCTCTCCATAGGGCTGGATGCCTGACGGGAAACCATTGTTCATGGTAGTCATCAGCCCGTAATGATTCTGGTTGACCTCGTTCACGATGTCGCTGCCAGTAAATGCCTCATCGTCGGCACTCAACAGTGTGCCGTCACTATAGGCGGGTGACAACTGGGTGACACCGACCGACATTTGCAGCCCTGTTCCCTCGATGACCAGTGGACGCTCCAGGTAGGAACGGTCGCCATTGCCCGGGTTGAGCTCATATCTGAACAGTTTATCGGTATAATTCTCGATCTGGCCCTTCTGCGTGCCCAGCAAACGGCCGACGTTCAACTCACCGCCCTTATCGCTCTGGGTCGCCCAGTCGGCGTTGAGGTCGCTGTAATACATGTCGGTGTAGCCGTTCCCCTTATATCTTGACGGAACATCCGACCCAGCCAGCAGCACATATTCTGTACCATTATAATAGTAGTTCATTCTCAAGTATTGACGCAGCTTGCCCGCATTATCGGTATAGGTGAGTGACGGTGTCCCGCCCCATTCGATCAAGTCGCCATCACCTGCCAGGCTATCAGCAATAGCCTCCTGCACGGTGACAATCTTTACGGGAAGTCCTTTCTGACGTTTGAGGGCCGCCAGCCGACGCATCGACTGCTTTAATTCGGGGGTTGTTACAATCAAGTAGGTCGATGGATTATCAACAAGATCGGGCCCTGGGGGATAGCTGTTAAACGTCCACGAATAGGAATTGGCAACCACATCATCGGGATTAACGACCATGCTGCTTACCAGATCAGCCCCTTTTCCCCGCAGTGCGACCCCTTTTCTCGTGATGGGATATACCGTGGGCTCGCTGCTCAGTTCATAGTTCAGTGTCACTTGGACTGTTGATGCCACCTTCAATGTGTTGCCGGTAGCGTCGTGCATAAATGAAATGGGCATGACAGCCACCGTGACGATACGGTTCTCTCCCACAAGGCAGTCGTCATCGATGACCCAACCGTTGCTCGACGGATAGGTAGCGCTGGATGAATAGAATGCGCTATCGGGTTGAGTAATCGTTGCCGGAATCGTGAATTCCTGGAATGGATATACCGGGTTGTTGATTCTCTTGAGCATCAGATTCTGACAGTTGGCTTCAACGGTGAAATTTGTCGCATTGACAGGCACCGAGAATTGCAGATAATCTATCGGCAATGAGGGCATACCCAATTCATAGCCATTGCTAAGCCCGCTATATGCCACGGTCGCATAGGTCGCTCCCGACAATGTTTCATACCTGACGCTGAGGTTCCTGTAACTGGCCGTATAGCTAACGCTGTTGACGGCAGGTAGCAACAACGGGACGAGCGTCGCCAGCATCGCCACGATGTTTTTCTTGACTGATTGTTTCATGGCATTGTGTGTTTTACTTGGTCAATATCATCTGTTTGCTGTCAACTAGGGCACCATCGGCAACGAGGGCATACAGGTACATGCCAGCCGTGAGGTCACGCGCGGTGAGTGTCACTTGGCTCTCGCCACGACCCTGGGCGGGGATGCTCTTGAGCTGCTTGCCCTGCATGTCATAGATGTAGATCATGGCCTGGGCCACGCTCTGGGGCAACGTGTAGCGTATCACCGTCTCGCTGCTCCAGGGGTTGGGAGCGTTCTGGTAGAGCTTGGCGGCCTGTAGGCTCGCCTCAATCTGGCTGGACTGCTGGGGAGACTGCATCATGGGGGATTCGGACTGCTCTTTCTCGCCCTTGACCTCGGCCAGCTCGGCACGCAACTCATTGATGGACTGCACCAGAATGGGAATCAGGCCAATGTAATCGACATACATGTAGCCGGCTTTATCGGTGTGCACGAGCTCAGGGAAGACTTCCTTGACGTTTTGGGCAAGGAAACCATAGCGGTCACTACCATGCTCCCGCGCTGCATAGAGGCCATCAAAGAAGTCCTTGTCGCGCTGGGCTTTATCGTTAAACACGGGAACCTGTGAGTTGGACTCCCTGAGTTTGCTATTGTTATTCTTCAAGGTATAGGTGACGGCTTCTAGCCCCTTCAACGACGAGAGCACGCCCTCAACGGGGGCAATATTCTCCTTGAAGCGTTCATCCGACTGGATAAACACGCCACTTGTCTCGACATCGCGATTAAACTTGACAATATCACCGCGGTCGCAGTCATAGTACATGATCGTATCACCGGCCTCGACGCCAGCGGTGATATAGGTGCCATACTTGCCATGTAGCCACATCCTGTCGGTGTCGGTGTAACCCAGCTCGCCGATAGCGACATTTAATGTGGTGTACAGGTAGGTGTCACCAAAGGTCATGTGGGCTCCTGCATCATACTCCCCATAGTTACCATAGATCCTCAACATCGAGACCGTATCCAGCCAGTTGAGATATTGTGGCTGTAGCCAAGTGTTCTCGGGATCAAACGTCTCGTCACCTAGATCGGCATTGCCGAAGCGGTGAACAGTAAATTGCGCACTAGATGAAAAACTGAAAGCGAGCATGCCAATAAAGGCTGCAATAAAAAATAACTTTTTCATGAGTAAAAATTTTAAAGTTAATAAATGATTAGATTTATACAAAATGCCCGATTTCATCGGAGAAATCGGGCATTTTTCAAGCATTTAATAGGTGTCAAAAAATCCCTCGTAGGAGTTCCCCGTGGGGGAGTCGATGGTGATGCAGTACATGCCTGCCGGCAACGATGAGATGTCGATGGTGTCATAGTTGCCGTTGACCTGGGTAGAAATCATCACCGTCCAACTGGTCGCCGACTCAATCACGACATCATAATTGCTTACATAGCCTGTTCCATCAATAATAATGGACTGATTGCTAGAGTTGTAATACACGTCTGGCTCGTCTGCGGGAGCCGGAAGTCCAGAATGATTGCCATGTCCACCATGCTGTAAATTAATCGCAGCTTGATTCTCGTCATCAGCAAACGATGCCAACATTGACGTAAAGAATAATAATGTAATAATCAATCTTCCCATAGGGTTATCTATAATTTTGAAATGATTACAAAATTATAGACAAAATCTGGATAAGCACAAAAATAACTAGTCACTTTTTGATAGTATAACTAGTTGATAAATAGATTGTTACGAAAAAAAATAATCACTTAGCAAATAAACACCTCGTTTAGTGCTTCACAATTCACCTTTCATGTACTGGCTTATCAGTTCATCTAGGGTCATCTTCAGTCCCATCTTTTTCTTTATAATGACATTTATTCTATTTGATACACTTTTTACATTTGTGTAATTCATGCATAGCTTGATAATTTGTGGCGGCACGTTAGCGCAAAGTAAACAGAATAATTGAAGTTCTTTCTCTGCGAGATTGGGATAACTCTTTTCAATATATGACATAATCCCATTAAACTCTCCATCAACAGAGGATTTCATCTTCATCCAGAAACTATTAGGCAATTTAACATCTAGCGGTTGATAATCTTCATTCATTCCCATGACTACACTTGACAGGGGGATGATGGTCCTCAATCTATTATTATTTTCGGCCTTTGTTTTAAACTTAATGCAATTGTACAACTCATTTAAGGCATCAATTCGAGTCCCGAACAGTTCTGAAACGGCTCCTTGGAGTTCATTCAACTCTTGTTGCCTTTGTTGCTGTTTCTTCAATTCCGAAACGGTTGTGGACAGCATCCGTTCAACATCCTTTTTTTCTTCAATATTCCTCTTTATCGCAGTTTTCTGGTGAATGATAAACCAAGCTAGCAGCAATGTTAAGCAACAGAAGGCTATCAATATAAAAACCAGATTTTTGTTTTTATGAGTGGCATCCAATTGCAAATGCTCAGCTTTGATTCTATGAAAATCTGTTTCTGTGACTTTCAAGTTATCATGTTGGCTGTTTGTCATGATTTGGATTTCCTTTTCTCTTGATTGAAGCATGTTTGAGCTAAAGTTCAATGCATCATTCTTTACGTGGGCAATCTCAGCTTCAAGATGCAGCATGTTCATGCTGTCCACTGCATCCTTCGGCTTGGGTGTTTCCTTTAAAATGAACATTGCTGAATCCAGTAACCTCATTTTGAGATAAGTCCAAGCAGCATAATAAAAGTACTGGCCATCTAGACTATAATCTTTGCCATGACGGAAAACATCCATAGCCAGTTCATTTGCTCTTTTATAATCATGATAGGAATAATAGTATAATCCCGCCAGTTTGGATTTATAGGTATATTGTTTAGTTGAATCGTATTTTTGAGCCAAATATATGGCATGGCTTAAATAATACTCGCTAGAGTCGGGATATTTTACTCCGCATACAGCTCCGAGATCACCAAAACATGGAATCAAATAGTCAGTATCATTAATTGCTGAGAAATAATGAATGGCATATTTATACTTGATTATTGAAATGCTATCTTGAGATACCTGATCGGTATATAGAGAGGCTATGCGCATATTGACGTAGCCGAGGTTGAAATAGTCGTCGGGGGCGGCGGTGGCCTCGGCGTGCTTGTAGTAGAGCATCGCGCTGTCAGGGTGGCCCAA
>JAFTFA010000225.1 GCA_017449785.1 Muribaculaceae bacterium
CGGGGTTGCTTATATACTTAATATCGTAAGCATTGTACTTAACAACTTCCATTATTCCATCCATCAACCCGGTTTTGATATTTTTTTGACAAAATACTTTGTGTTTTAATGAAAGAATTACAAAGATAAAGTCTGCGTCTTCAACGTATGCAGACCTAATTCTTGCATAAGAAGTTATGTTAGGTGATTTTCCTGATTTTTCTAAATTCTCTGCGGTTGCCTTAGAATCGACATTTGCAGTAACAACAGATCCAAAAGTTGTATTCTTTTTGAATTGTAGAATAATATCTGCCATTCCAAGGCGCGAACATGCTTCTGAATGCATCAAGTTCCATGAATTCCCATTTTGACTTGCAATGCTTTCAAATAATTCGCCAGCCCATGCTTCTACTATTGGGCCTGCAATCTTATTAATATTCTCCATTGGAAGTCCATTGCGCAAGTTGGTATTGAGAATGATTTTATTTTGCCCGTTCTTTATAGCTTCCTCTAATATACCTTCAATTGATTGAATAACAAAAGCTGATGCCTGAGGATAATCTTCAGACTCTACGGGAATCTTGAAATTTTGTTTTTCGTATGTATTCATAATTCTTTAACGTGATTCCATAAAATATAATTGTTTGAAAATTAGTAACATAGGGAAATTACTAGTGATTTTGTTGTGCAGAAAAAACAATAGAAACAACCGCTATGATTACTGATGACAAAATTATAGAATTATTTTCAAAGTGCGACGATTTCAGCAAGAATTCTGATGACATTATCCAGAATTCTTCCATCGATGCCCAAGAATCAACAAAGAAGCACAAGCATCACCGGGAGGGCATCATATCTGATGCCGAAGTGATGACGGTCCTTGTGTTGTTCCACTACTCGGGCTATAGATGTCTGAAGCATTTCTATCTCAATCATGTGTGCGAGCGCATGCGGCATATCTTCCCTAAAATCGTCTTACAACCATTTCGTCAAACTCACGATAATTAATTCGCATTAGATTCGTGAAATTCGCATTTGCACCGCAGGTCTTGGGCCAACTGCTATATCATTGCTTTTATTATGAATAACTTTCATTGGGGTCCCTGCGACTATTTTCTCTAGCCAA
Organism: Muribaculaceae bacterium; assembly: GCA_017449785.1. Taxonomy (GTDB): domain Bacteria; phylum Bacteroidota; class Bacteroidia; order Bacteroidales; family Muribaculaceae; genus Sodaliphilus. The sequence continues at coordinate 1,106 of JAFTFA010000225.1, forward strand.
AACAACTGGATTCCAGCTGTTTTTCATGTAAAAAACCGTATATTTTTTCTAAATATTTTGCTGTTTCGACTGAAAGCCCTAATTTTGCGGCGTGAAAAAAATGAAGAATCTGAGATGCAATTGGAAAGTGACTTGATAGGGGTCCTGCCTTCATTGCCTCATTTTTTTTTGATTTTTACAAACATAAACCAAAAGAATGCTGTATATAAGGCCTTTCTGCAAAATAACAGAGAGTATTATTAGAGTATTATTAATGTTTCATTTATAAGATATTACTATTTGTATGAAGAAATTATTATTTTTGATGGCCGCTTGTGCGCTGTTTGCCCACAACGGTGATGCCAAGATGGTTACTCTTGATCAGGCCATGACTATTGCCCAGCAGTACGGCACGACCAACAACATGCTCAAGAGCAGCAACGCCAGCCTGAAGGTCGCCCACGTGGCCCGCAACCTGAAGGGTGCTACCGACTACTACGTGTTCAACCGTGACGGCGGTGAGGGATTCGTGATCGTAGCCGGTGACGACCTGTCAACACCCGTACTGGGTTACAGCAACAAGGGTGCATTCGACATCAACGAGGTTCCCGAGCCCATGCTCGAGATGCTCAAGGAGTACCAGAACCGCATGGCTTGGGTTCGCCTGCATCCCGAGGATGCCCAGGCTCCCCTCATCACCTATGACCTGCAACCCTATGGCGTGCTGCCCATCTGCGGTGATGTGCACTGGCACCAGTTCCCTCCCTACAACAACAACTGCCCGGCATCATCCCATGCGCTGACCAGCAATGGCCGCTGCTATGCAGGTTGCGTGCCCGTGGCATTCTCCACGATCATGAAGGGCTTGCGCTACCCGAGCCGTGGATTTGGCCAGAACAGCTACAGCTTCATGCTCGATGGCAAGGAAGTGACCGTTTCGGCCAAGTTTGACGACTATTCCTACAATTACTCTAACATGAAGAATGGCTATGGCGAGACCGCCTATAATGCACAGGCCGTATCCGAGCTCGTGTATGAAGTCGGCGTTGCCTTCCACACCATCTATTCAGGCGAGAGCAGCGATGCCCTCTTGAGGAACGTCTTCAGGGGCATTATCACCTACTTCAACTACAATGCCAACATCCAGTATGTACAAAAGTCCAGCTACAGCTACAATGTACAGGCCTGGTATGACATGATGTACAACGAGATCGACAATGGCCGTCCCATTTACTACATGGGCTACAGGACCATCAGCAACGAGGGCAATCAGTGCCATGTGGGTCACGCCTTTGTTCTCGATGGATATGACAAGGACGGCAAGGTACACGTCAACTGGGGTTTCCAGCCCGAGGAGTACAACACCTACTTTGACTTCACCCTGCTCTCTCCGAGGAGCAACTACGACTATGATCCCTACGACTCGGGCTTCAATGCCGACCAGGCTGCCATCATCGGCCTCTGCCCGGACACTACCGGCATCGGTGGCGTTGTTGTGAAGAATGTCAATCTCGTGGCCGACACCATGCCCGCCAACGACCTGCGCGCCACCATCGACGTTCAGTCGCTGGGCGGCACCTGGAACGGTACCCTCAGGTATGGTATCGTGAGCATGAACTCCGACGGTTCCTACAGCCCCGTGATCTCCAAGACGGCAACCAATGTCGAGATCGACGACAACGGTATCGCAACCCTCGACCTGAGCGGTGACTATGCCAACTATTACCTGACCAACGGCCGCACCTACTACATCGTGGTTTGGACCCCCTACTTCGCCAACAGCTATGACTGGAACTGGTTCCTCGATGATCCCGTGCCCTTCACCGTCGGTGACTGGGTAACTCCTCCCGATCCCCAGTTCCTCCTGGGTGACGTCAATAACGACGGCTTGGTCAACATCAGCGACGTGACCGCCCTGATCAACCTGCTGCTCAAGGGTGCCGACTATCTCGAGGCTGCCGACATGAACCAGGATGGCATCATGAACATCTCGGATGTCACTGCCCTCATCAACTACCTGTTGAAGAACCCCACCACCGGTGAGTAAATCATTGTATCATCTGTGCCCGCCCTGCTACTGTGTAGCCTAGGGCACATGTGACCAACCCGATAACCGTGCCTGGAGCCAAGTTGCTTCGGGCACAGTTTTTTTCAGGTATTCAAGCAAAAAGTCGCCTCCAAATGCACTTTACCGATGGTCATTTCAATTATTTTGATTAATTTTGCCCCAATTAGCTAATCATCATTCACTTTTTGACCCAAAATTTCACATTATGTTAAGGAAAATACGCATTACGCTGGCTGCCATCATGATGGTCATGGTGACGCTCCTGTTTCTTGACGTGAGCGGGGCATTGCACCATTACCTGGGCTGGACGGCACGCATCCAGTTCCTGCCGGCCTTGCTGGCACTCAACGTGGTCGTCATCGTGGCCCTGGTGCTGCTGACGCTCATCTTTGGCCGCATCTACTGCTCGGTCATCTGCCCGCTGGGCATCTTCCAGGACATCGTGTCGTGGATCCACGGCAAGCGCAAGAAGAACCGCTTCACGGCAAGTCCCGAGAAGCGCTGGCTGCGCTACGGCGTGCTGGCGGTGTTTGTCGTCGCCTTAGTCGCCGGTGTCCACTCGCTGGTGGCCCTGCTGGCCCCCTACAGCAGCTATGGCCGCATGGTGACCAACCTGCTGCTGCCCGTCTACCAGTGGTGCAACAACCTGCTGGCAGCGGCTGCCGAACGCATGGACAGCTACACCTTCTACAGCGTGGACGTCTGGATCAAGAGCCTGCCCACCTTCATCATCGCCCTGGCCACCTTCATCATCATCGTGGTGCTGGCCTGGCGCGGCGGGCGCACCTATTGCAACACCATCTGCCCCGTGGGCACCATCCTGGCCCAGCTGGCCCGCTTCTCGTGGTTCAAGGTCTATTTTGACGCCGACAAGTGCAAGTCGTGCAGCCTGTGCACCAAGAATTGCAAGGCCTCGTGCATCGACTTCAAGACCCACCAGGTAGACTACTCGCGCTGTGTGACCTGCGGCAACTGCCTGGAGAAGTGCAACTTCGGTGCCCTGCACTACGGGCATCCCAAGGCCGCTGCCAAGCCCGCCACTCCCGCCGACAAGCAGGAGCCCGCTGCCGACGATGCCCGCCGTGCCTTCCTCGTGGGGACAGCCATCGTGGGTGCCGACGTCGCCCTGGCCCAGGCGGCCAAGAAGGTGGACGGCGGCCTGGCTGTCATCGAGGACAAGGTGCCCGCCAAGCGTTCCACCCCCATCACGCCTCCCGGCTCGGTGAGTGCCAAGCAGTTTGCCCAGCACTGCACCGGCTGCCAGCTGTGTGTCGCCAAGTGCCCCAACGGCGTGCTGCGCCCCTCGACCGACCCGATGAAGCTGATGCAGCCCGAGTTGAGCTTTGAGCGCGGAGCCTGCCGTCCCGAGTGTGTCGAGTGCTCGACCGTGTGCCCCACCGGAGCCATCAAGCCCATCACCGTCGCCGAGAAGTCCTCGACCATCGTCGGCCATGCCGTGTGGGTCAAGGCCAACTGCGTCGTGCTCACCGACGGTGTCTCCTGCGGCAACTGTGCCCGCCACTGCCCCGCCGGAGCCATCATGATGGTGTCGAGCAACCCCGACGACGACACCTCGCCCATGGTGCCCGCCGTCAACAGCGCGATGTGCATCGGCTGCGGCACGTGCGAGTACGTCTGCCCGGCACGCCCCTTCAGCGCCATCTATGTCGAGGGCCACGAGGTCCATAGCCAGATTTAAATCACCACCACCAGCTAGCATAACCAATGATTATGAACGACAATAAGCACAACGACAATAACAAGCAGGGCGGCAAGAGACTCAGCCGCCGCACCTTCCTCAAGGCTCTGGGCCTGGGTGCCGCCACGGCAGCCGCTCCCGCCATCGTGGGCTGCGCCACGGGTGATGACAAGAAACTCCCCGTCCAGGAGCCGCCCGTGGGCAAGATGACCTACCGCGAGAACCCCAAGACCCACGAGAAGGTCTCCATCCTGGGCTACGGCATGATGCGGCTGCCCGCGACCAACGGCCAGCCTTTCGGCCGCGACAACGACGCCGAGATCGACCAGGAAATGGTCAACAAACAGGTAGATTATGCCATCGAACACGGCGTGAACTACTTTGACACGTCGCCTGCCTACAGCCGCGGCCTGAGCGAGCGCGCGACGGGCATCGCCCTGAGCCGCCACAAGCGCGACGAGTACTTCATCGCCACCAAGCTCTCCAACTTCGCCCCCGAGACCCAGACCCGCGCCGCCAGCATCGAGATGTTCCAGAACTCCCTCAAGGAGCTGCAGGTCGATTACATCGACTACCTGCTGCTGCACTCCATCGGCGGCGGCACCGGCGAGGAGGCCATGGAACTCTTCAGGCAACGCTACATCTACAATGGCATCCTGGACTACCTCATGGAGCAGCGCGAGAAGGGCGTGATACGCAACCTGGGCTTCTCCTATCATGGCGAGATCGCCGTGTTTGACTACCTGCTGGCCAACCACGACAAGTACAAGTGGGACTTCGTCCAGATCGAGCTCAATTACCTCGACTGGCGCCACGCCAAGGACTTCAGCGAGGAGAACACCAACGCCGAGTACCTCTATGCCGAGCTCAGCAAGCGCAACATTCCCGCCGTCATCATGGAGCCCCTGCTGGGTGGCCGCCTGGCCTCGCTGCCCACGCCGCTGGCCCGCAAGATCCTCGAGCGCGACCCCGAGCGCTCCATCGCCTCGTGGGCCTTCCGCTACGCCGCGTCGTTCCCCGGCGTGCTCACCGTGTTGAGCGGCATGACCTACATGGAGCACTTGAAGGAGAACCTGTGCACCTACAGCCCGCTCGAGGAGCTCAACGACGAGGAGAAGAACTTCCTCTATGGCATCGCCGACGAGATCGTGGGCTACAACACCATCCCCTGCAACGACTGCAAGTACTGCATGCCATGCCCCTACGGCATCGACATCCCGGGCGTCCTCACCCACTACAACAAGTGCATCGCCGAGGGCAACCTCACCCGCGACCGCAACGATCCCGACTATGCCCGCGCGCGCAGGGCCTTCCTCATCGGCTATGACCGCTCGGTGCCCCGTCTGCGACAGGCCGACCACTGCATCGGCTGCGGCAAGTGTGTCGAGCACTGCCCCCAGCGCATACAGATCCCCCGCGAGATGGAACGCATCAACAACTATGTCGAGGCCCTCAAGCAAGGCATCGACCGCGGCCTGGACGCCTAGTCACCCACCCCAATAGATCACACCAAGCCGCTAAGCCGCTAAGTTTAATAAGTTATTGCTCGCAAGGAGCTCGCAATCGTTGTCGCCGTTGAGACAACAAAACATAATTGCGAGCCCCGTGCGAGCAACTATAAAAAAACTTAGCGACTTCGCGTCTTAGCGTGATGCTCATGTGGGACTATTTTCAAACAACCGTAACAACCTGTATGACAATAATTACAACCTTATTTTTTTGCATCCGCATCACCGATTGCGAGCCCCTTGCGAGCAATCATAATAAAAACTTAGCGACTTCGCGTCTTAGCGTGATGTATGAGATCGCGGATGCCCCCAGATGATTCAGTTGTTGATTAAAAAAATTGTACAAGTTGTTTGAAAAGGGTTGTTGTGGTTGTTTGAAAAATAGCGTGAGGCCCGGGGGACGCCCCCAGACCTCTCTGGCTATTCAGTTGTTGATTTCCTTGTCAGCGGACGACGATCTTCTTGCCCTGGTGGATGTAGATGCCCGGCGTGGTCGGCACGTCGTGCCCCACGGGCTGGCCCATCAGGTTGTAGTAGTTGTCGTCCATCGGGTAGCGTGCCTTGTCGGTGACCACCTCGTCGATACCGTCAAATGCTCCTTCACGATAGCGCATTCCTTTGTAGATAATCTGGCCATTTTTCACCAAGTGACTCAACCCACACCACTCTTGATGGTCGGCATTGGGATCAGGCTTGCGGGTAAACGGAGTGAGCAGGTCACCCATATCATAGCTGTCAAAGCCGATGCCTTGAACTACATAGGCCAACGTATCACCTTGCTCTCCTATATAGGCAAAACGGTGACATTTAATCCCCTCGATAATTAATGGATCTACCTCAATAAGATTCTCTCGGTTCAGGAAATCTTCCTTTTGACGATAGATATACCAGTTTGGAGTATAGCCGGATTCAATGTCAGTGGCATAATTTTGGAAATGATACATTTCCAGAAATCCATAGCCCAAAGAACTGCCAAAGTACATCATGTCTCTACCTTCACCTTTCACCTTTTTAAACGGAATATTATCCTTAATCATACCATTGCTCGTATCTAGGCCATACTCCCAGCTTTGATATTTCGCCCAAACACTTTTGTCTGGAGAACTGTTCAGTGTCTCGCCAGTATAATGATAGCATAAGGCGAAACCTTGCGAATCGTAGCCACGAAATTCGTATTTGTAGTAATAGCTAGTAGTGTCGCCATTGTCAACGGAAACACGTTCATTCACCCATTGAACCCCTTGGCGAGGAATCGGCAATTCTCTGTTATAGTCTTCGTCATCGATTTCAGTATCCCAAGGTATTTCTAAACTCTTGGAAGTATATATGGTATCACCTTTCTCTATGACATAACAAAGCATTTGACTCAAGGCAGAAAGAGGATAGCCATGGTTTACGCCATCGCAACCGATGCCTTCGATAATACACGAAGCATCATACATATAGCGATTCACTTTCTTTCCGGCTACCACTATTTGGTCAGGAATAACGTCATCTACATAGTATCCATTAGGACTACCCTGAATCGGATATTTAATGTTGTCTTTGATGAAATTAATCGGATCATTGAAATCATACAGGATAAATTCCTGACCACTTTGTACGACTTCACGAGCTTCGGGCCACCTGTTCATACCCACAGGGCATTCATCATAGGTTTTTCCATCAGGAACGATACCATACACCACCTTATCTTCTTCTCTCAGATAAACAGGAATTGTATCATTCATTTCATTGATGGCATCACCGCTATACTTATGCATCGCTTTATAGGTCTTTCCGTCAATGACGGTATCTCCAGCGAGTTCCAGAGTATAATAGTTGTGCCACATTTGCATCCAATCCATATAAGGTGCGTCACACACCCATTTCACGCCCTCGCGCACGAACGGGACGTACTCGTAGTCCTGTGCCACCGCCTGGGTCATGCCCAGCAGCGCCAATAACATAATAAGTAATGTCTTTTTCATAAGTCCTATAGTTTAAGAAAATGAGTTAATAGTGTATCAACTCACAAATATACACATTTCAGGAAACTTCACAATTACCCCCCAATTTTAACATTACTTTAACATTTCCGACATGAGCTGCACTTTTAGTCCTGATTTATTTTGAATTTTGCCAAACTATTTCAGGACGATACATATCCAGTTTTGTTAAAAAAAGGTTGTTTAAGTTGTTTTTTAAAAAATCGCTACAATCCGGATGGCATAGTCCTTCTTGTCTTTTTTGTCTTCTATAAAAAAACTTAGCGACTTCGCGCCTTAGCGTGATGCCCGTATGGGACTATTTTCAAACAACCGTAACAACCTGTATGACAACAATTACAACCTTATTTTTTGGCATCCGCTTCGCCGATTGCGAGCCCCTTGCGAGCAACTATAAAAAAACTTAGCGACTTCGCGTCTTAGCGTGATGTAAGAGATCGCGGATGCCCCCAGATGATTCAGTTGTTGAGTAAAAAGTTGTA
>JAFTFA010000226.1 GCA_017449785.1 Muribaculaceae bacterium
AAATCATCTGTTTCATAGCTAACGCAATAATTTTCGGGCAATGATCCAGCAGTTGTCCACTTGCATAACCATGCTGACGCACGGGAAATTAAACAAATTCCATTTTAAAAATTAGCTTCTCGTCTGTAGGGAGCAGGGCCAATAGCCATATCTTGCCTTATTTTTTAAGTCACAAATATACATCATTTTCGGGAAAAAATTGTAATTTTGTAGAAAAGAATGAAGGACGTGAGATGGTGGAGTTGAATTTGCCGGAATATGAGTACCGGGTGAAGAAGCGGGAGGATGGCTCGTCGTGGGTGATCTGGGACCGGCTGCGGGAGCGCTGGGTGGCGCTGACGCCCGAGGAATGGGTGCGGCAGCACTTTGTCGAGTGGCTGATTACCGACAAGGGATTTCCCGCTGCGCTGATGGGCAACGAGGTGGCGCTGACACAGAACGGCATCGCCCGCCGCTGTGACACGGTGGTGGCCGACCGAACGGGCCGACCACTGGTGATCGTAGAATACAAGGCCCCGAGCATCCCGGTCTCGCAGAAGACGTTTGACCAGATCGTGCGCTACAACATGGTGCTGAAGGCCAAGTACCTGGTCGTGAGCAACGGGCTGGAACACTACTGCTGCCAAATCGACTACGACAAGAACAGTTACCGCTTCCTGGAACAAATCCCCCACTATAACGACCTGTAACAACAGCCCGGCTACGACCTCTTGAAATAATGTGAATACAAGAAATACTAGGGCTGACGCGCTTTTTTAATTAAAAAACAACTTAAACAACTCAAACAATTATTTTGAAGCCGTTGTTTAAGTTGTTTGAGTTGTTTTTAATTCTCTTGTGGTGGTTGTTTGAGGAAGTGCAGAAAAAGTAGTATTTTTGTGACCATGAATGAAGATTACCTGGATAAACTGAATGAACAGCAACGGGCAGCCGTAGAGTACTGCGACGGTCCGCAACTGGTGATTGCCGGCGCGGGATCGGGCAAGACGCGCGTGCTGACCTACAAGATCGTGCACCTGCTGCACCTGGGCTACGAGCCGTGGCGCATCATGGCGCTCACGTTCACCAACAAGGCCGCCCGCGAGATGCGCGAGCGCATCGAGCCACTGGCGGGTCCCGAGGTGGCCGCGCATCTGTGGATGGGGACATTTCACTCGATTTTTTCCCGCCTGCTGCGCCGCAATGCCGACCGCATCGGCTTCAGGCCCGATTTCACCATCTATGACCAAAGCGATTCCCGCTCGCTGATCAAGCTCATTGTCAAGGACATGGGTCTTGACGACAAGGTGTATAAACCCGCGACGATACAGAACCAGATCAGCAACGCCAAGAACGCCCTGATCACTCCCGACGACTATGCCCGCAACCAGGCATTGATTGACGCCGACCGTGACGCCCAGCGTCCCGAGACGGTCGCCATCTACCACGCTTACTGGAACCGCTGCCGCATCGCCGGGGCGATGGACTTTGACGACCTGCTGCTCTATACCAACATCCTGCTGCGCGACCACGAGGACGTGCTGGAACAGTACCAGGAATTCTTCCGTTACATCCTTGTCGATGAGTACCAGGACACCAACTTCTCGCAGCACTTGATCGTGCACCAGTTGAGCAAGAAATATAACCGATTGTGTGTCGTGGGAGATGATGCGCAGAGCATCTACAGCTTTCGCGGCGCGAACATCGACAACATCCTGAGGCTGCAACGCTTCTACCCCGACATCAAGACCTTCAAGCTCGAGCGCAACTACCGTTCGACCCAGACGATCACCGATGCCGCCAACAGCCTCATCGAGAAGAACAAGGGCCAGATTGCCAAGCACCTGTTCAGCAAGAACCAGGTGGGCGACCGCATCCCGGTGATACAGTGCTACAGCGACTATGAGGAAGCCTACGTCGTCGCCAACCAGATTGCCGCGTTGAAGGCCCGCCAGGGCGACAGCTACGAGGACTATGCCGTGCTCTACCGCACCAATGCCCAGTCGCGCGTGCTGGAGGAAGCCCTGAGCAACGGCGGCCGGCGCGACAAGCACGGCAACATGCGCAACGCGATCCCCTACCGCATCTACGGCGGGTTGTCCTTCTACCGGCGCAAGGAGGTGAAAGACGCCATCTGCTACCTGAGGCTCATCATCAATCCCGACGATGACGAAGCCCTGAGACGCGTGATCAACTACCCGACACGCGGCATCGGCGACACCACAGTGGGCAAAATCACGCACTGCGCGACCCAGAATGGCGTGAGCGCATGGCAGGTGATGAACCACGCCGAGCAATATGGCCTGAACGTGAACAAGGGCACCCTGAACAAACTTGAAGGCTTCATCACGCTGATGCAAGGCCTCATCGAGATGAACCAGAACGGCGGCGACGCCCTGACGGTGGCCCAGGAGATGGTGAGGCGCACCAAGATCAAGAGCGTGCTCATGGGCGACAACACGCCCGAGAACATCAGCCGCATCGAGAACCTCGACGAGCTGGTCAACGCCGTGAACGACTTCCAGCAGATCAAGGAGGAGAGCGGCGACGAGCACTACCAGATCGGCGACTTCCTGGCCGAAACCTCGTTGCTCACCGACCAAGACATGAACGACCCCGACGGCGAGAAGGTCACCCTGATGACCGTCCATGCCGCCAAGGGCCTGGAATTCAAGAACGTCATCATCGTCGGTGTGGAGGAAGACCTGTTCCCCAGCGCGATGAGTGCCGGATCGCTCTACCAGATTGAGGAGGAACGGCGGTTGCTCTATGTCGCCATCACGCGCGCCGAGGTGAACTGCATCATCACCTATGCCACATCGCGTTATCACAACGGACAGACCAAGTCGTGTGTCATCAGCCGATTCCTGCGTGACATTGCACCCGAGTACCTGATGCTGGGCAGCACCAACTCGGCACCCGTGCCGTCGCGCAAGCGGTCACGATGGGACGATAACGATGACATCGACACAAGGCGCAACCGCCGGGACGAGGCCCCGACGCCGCGACGCAGCAGCGAGGCCGGAGCGCTGCCCCAGTCCTCACCGGCTGCACCGCCGCGCCCCGTCACGCCATCGCGGCCTGCCACGACGCCAGCGCAACCAGCCGCCAGCGGCAACTTCACGATCCACACCATTGAGGAGCTGAGTGAAGGCAGCGAGATATTGCACCAACGATTCGGCCACGGAACGGTCATCCATATCGACACCAGCGGTGATGCCAAGATTGATGTCGCATTTAATGACGGCCAGACGCGCAAACTGTTATTGAAATTCGCCAAATTTGAAATATTATAATCCCTAACAAGTCATCATGGAAGAGTACAAGACACCCTATTATATCGTGTATGAGGAAAAGCTGCGCCGCAACATCGAACTGATCACCGGAGTCGCCCAGCGCACGGGAGTGGACATCATCATGGCGTTCAAGGCCAATGCGCTGTGGCGGACGTTTGACGTGTTCAGGGAATACGGCATCGAGTCCACGGCCAGTTCGGTCAACGAGATGCTGCTGGCCAACGACGAACTCAAGTGCCGCACCCACACCTATTGCCCGGCCTATACCGAGGATACCATCGATGCCTATATCGCCGGCAGCAGCCACATCACGTTCAACTCCATCGAGCAGTATCAACGCTTTGCCGATCGAGTGAACCAGCACAACGCCGACTGGCCCGGTGAGCAGGTGAGTTGCGGACTGCGGGTGAACCCGATGTGCTCGGTCATCGAGACCGACATCTACAACCCCTGCTGTCCCGGATCGCGGTTTGGCGTGCTGGCCAGCGACCTCAAGGAATTGCCCGAGGGGATCGAGGGATTCCACTTCCATGCCCTGTGCGAGAGCACGAGTTTTGACCTGGAGAAAGTGCTGCTGGCATTGAAACAGCAATTCGGCGAGTACCTGCCGCGGCTCAAGTGGCTGAACATGGGCGGCGGACACCTGATGACACGAGAGGGATACAACATCGGGCACCTGGAGCAAGTGCTAGGCGCATTCCAGGGAGCCTACCCCAACCTGCAGCTCATCATGGAGCCCGGCAGCGCGTGGTGCTGGCAGACGGGCGACCTGGAGGCCACCGTCGTTGACGTGGTGAGCAACAGCGGCATCACGACAGCGATTACTGACGTGTCATTTGCCTGCCACATGCCCGATTGCCTGGAAATGCCCTATAAGCCCAAAATCTCGCAGGCACTGGACGAAGTGGACCCGTCGAAGCCGACCTACCGCATGGGCGGCAACTCGTGCCTGAGCGGTGACTTTGTGGGCGACTGGAGCTTTGACAAGCCGTTGAAGCGCGACGACCGCATCACCTTTGAGGACATGAATCACTACACGACCGTGAAGACCAACATGTTCAACGGCATACAGCACCCGTCCATCCTGTTCAAACGGCTGGACGGCACTATCGAAGTGTTGCGGGAATTTGATTACATCGACTACAAGACACGCATGTCTTGAAACACGATTGTCTAGAAACCCAGGTGTTCTAGACCAACGAGAGGAGGATCATTTACCAGAGTAGGCCACGCCGTAGCCGATGAAGTGATCGTAGCGCTCGCCGATGGGACGGTCATAGACCTTGACAAGATACTCGTTGACAGTCTCGTAGTGGTCACCCTCGATGCGCGACGTCTGGCCGACCGTCGTGCCGTCGGGTACCCAGAGGTACAAGTAATTGTAGGCCCCCTGCTTGAGGAGCAGGTCGGCAGTATAACAACCGTTGCTGGCATCATACTTCATCATGGCCTGGGATGCAGGGGCGCCCTCAAGGAACTCGCCGTAGAGCCAGACGTTGCCGCCGTTGAGCTTGCCGCCCGTGTCAAGCGTGAAATGAGTGACCATGTAATCGGCCTGGAGGGCATTCTCGCCAAAGGCCTCAGCATTGCGGATGGTAAAACGACCGTACTGGGTCTTGTCGTAGAGATACTGCGTCTCGTTGCGAGGCTCATCGACCATGAGGATGG
>JAFTFA010000227.1 GCA_017449785.1 Muribaculaceae bacterium
GTTCTTGACCTTGATTATGGGTTCAGACTTCCAGTCGTCGTAGAAGAAGATCCAGCCCGTAGCCACCTGCTCGGCGCTGAGGCCCTTGTAGGAGGTCTTGCCATAGAGTTTGGCCGTGAATTGGCGTGCAAAGGTCTGGAATGGGCAGATGCGGTCGTTGTGCAGGATGTACAGGTCGCCCATGTCGTCGGCGATGTCGTCGGGGAGGACCTGAGGCTGTGCACTGGCCGTGAAGGTCGCTGCCAGCATCACAATGGCGGCCGTCGCGCTCCGCTTGAGCGCCGGGTGCCGCAACAGGGCCCTGAAGGCGGTCCGGCGGTCGAGGAGAACACCCATCATGCCCACCAGCAGCAGGCCGTAGCCCGCATAGGTCACGGCGATGCCCCACGGGTCGTAGGCGACGGTGAAGACGGCACCTCGTCCCTGGGCGTCGTAGCCCGACTGGTAGAAGCGGTAGCCCTTATGGGTAAAGACCTTGTTCATCGACACGACGTCCGCAGTCTTGCTGCCGTCGGGGTCACTCACCTCGATGCGGCTCACAAAGTCCATCGGGGCACGGGTGCCGGGATAGGTCTGGATGTCAAACGATTGCAGCCTGACGTCGAAGGGCAGGCTGATGGACTGCCCCGCAGTTGCGGTGAAGGCATTGACCGATTCTCCCTGCGGCACCTGCATCTTGCCCCGCACGGCCGTGAACCAGGTGATGCCGGCTCCCGCCAGGATGACCAGCAACGCCAGGTGCAGCAGCATGACCGACGGGCGGCGGTGCATTCCGCGCATGACGATATACACCAGACCGGTCACGGCGATGACACCCCACAAGGCGACAAATGCGATGTTGTCATAGAACCAGTCTCTTGCCACCTGTGTGCCCTGGATTTTCTCGACCACGGTTGCGGCAGCGAGAACGCCGAGCATGGCAATCAGGCAGCCGAAGGAGATGCGTTTCAATGTCTTCATGTGTCAATATAATAAGTTGAAAAGGTGGGGAACCTGTTGCGCTCCCCACCTCGATGAAAAATTATCAGTAAGCGGATGACATGTTTGAAGCTGTTAGATAGACTCGATGAAGGTCACCATCGCGTCGCGGTCAGCCTTGCTGAGCTGACGGAACTTCTCAATGCTCTGGCGGGCGTCGCTCTTGGCGTTGCCGTGCCACATGATGGCCTCGATCACGTTGCGTGCGCGGCAGTCATGCAGGCGGTCGTCAGCACCGGTGCACTTCATGCTCAGGCCGCGGCCCCACAGCGGGGTGGTGCGGCACCAGCCGGTGCGGATGTCGTTGACCATGAACATGCGGTGCTGAACCAGGTCGCTATAGGGCCAAATGGTCTGGTGCGGATAGCGGGGCAGCATGTCGGCATAGGCTCCGACAAAGAAGTTGTTCGGGTCGCGTATCACGTCGTCGCCGGTCGTCCAGCTGGGACGGTGGCAGTAGGCGCAGCCGATCTCGGTGAACAATTCACGTCCACGCTGGAATTCCGGGCTATTGACGTTGCGGGCGGCAGGTACTGCCAGGCCGCGGTGCCAAGCCATCAGGTCGATATACTCCTGGTCGGTCATTTCTACATCAAGCTCTTTGCCCATCAGGTAGTTGTAGATGTCGGTCTCGGGATTGCCGGTCACGTTCTGCTTGGGGAAGTACTTGTAGAAGTCGGCCTGCACCTCGGGATCCTTGCTGGCCACCTGGGCATAGGCTGCCGTCATGTAGTGGTAGCGGTGGTCGCTGCGGGTCACATTGGTGATGTTCCAGATGGCGTTGGCACCAGCACCGTCCTGCAAGTTGGCGCGTGACAGGGCATAGGTGTAGCGGCGCACGTACTTGGTGCCGTCGCCCTGCACATTGTTGGTGTAATAGACAAAGTCGCTGCCGTTCCAGATGGCGGGATTCAGACTCACGCCAGCGGCCTGCTCGGCCTCGTACTGGGCACGGATGTCCTTCTCGTCGATGGCATCGATCAGACCCGTACCATACAGGCCGATGGTGCTCTCCAGGCGCACGCGCAACTGGCTGTAGTCAATGTCCTTGCCACCCACTTGCAGCGGCACATAGAATGCGCTCTCCGGGATGGTGACCTCGGGATAGATCAGGCTGTAGGTTTCACCGTCGGGGAAACGGTTGCCCCACTCGTCGGTATATTCCTTCCAGTCGATGACAATCTGTTTCTCGTCGATGGGAGCTTTGAAGGGTTTCTGGGCCTGGGTCTGGGGCATACCGGTCAGCGACGACAGGTAGGTGTCGTTCTCGTCGGTGAGGACGAGCAGATAGCCGTTGCCCTTCACGTTGGAATTGTAGTTCAGCTGGCGGGCACCGTGGCCGTAGCTGGGATGGCAGGTGATGCACGCATCACGCACCCACAGCGGACCCAGGCCGCGCATCGGCGTGGACTCGTCGTCATCGATGTCAAACGGCGACTCAAAGATGCGCTCGCCGCGCTTGAACGATGCCAGCAGGCCCTGCTGGTTGATGGCCTCGGTCTCTTGCTCATAGGCCGACGCGGTCACATTGCTGGTGGTTCCTAGCTTGCCGCCCGTGTAATAGTAGTCGGGCAGTTCGGGCGTGATCTCACTGCCGCCGTTGTTATTGTCATCGTGGCAGGATGTCAACGCAATAGCCGTTAAGGCCAGTAAGATCCATTTCTTTTTCATGATGATGTTTAATCAATTAGATTCAGTTATTTCAGGGTTTCGATAGCCGTGTCAAGTGCGTCGAGCAGGGCGTTGCAGGCGTCAACGGCATCCTGGGTCTCGCTCTTGCTCAGGTGGTTGCGGAAGGGTGCAGGCATCGTCGAAACCTTGTTGATGGCATTGTCGATGGCATTGCGCACCTGCTGGTCGACCGTGGCATTCACCTGATTCATATAGGCGGCCATCGAATTGTTGTTGACCGAGCCGTCGAGCGAGCCATAGTAGGCATTGCGCACGCTGCGGATGTTGTCGGTGAAGTCGGCGATCGAGTTCCAGCTGTACCAGGACTCCACGTCGAGGACGTTGCCCGAATTCACGGGGTCGGTGATCTTGGTGTTGCCCACCTCGTCGCTGATGTCGCTGGCACCGGTCAGGATCTGCTCCATGGCGGCCAGTTGCGTCTTGTAGAGTGCATTGCCCGTCATGCCGGCGTTGATCATATTCTCGCCATAGTTAAACGAGGGCTCCAGCTCGAACTCCTCGAGTTGATGCTGCTTGCTGTTGCTGATGCCGTTCATGCCAGCCCACGAAGCCTCCAGACGGACGGTCTGGTTGGCCAGGTCCTGAGCAACGGCGGCGTTATAGATGAGCTCGGCCTCGCTGATCTCGTTCACGTTGCGGGGAGCACCGTCACGGAAGAGGACATACTCCACAGCGTGGAAGCCCAGCAGACCGTACCCCAGCGTTGCAAATGCATCGGCAGCGGCACCTTCCTCGTCCAGGGCCTTGATGAGCGCATTGTTGGCCAGGATGTTGTCAAGCTGCGACTTCTGCAGGGGCCATGAGTCGATGTGCGGGTCGATGTTATAGTCGGCAGCGGCACCAAACAGGAATGCCTCGCTCTGCTCCCAGTACTTGCGGGCGCTGATCCATGATTCACAGCACTCATTCAACTTGCTCTGTGTGGGATTGTTGCGCAGTTCTTCACAGAGGGTTGCCAGGTCGTTGGACTCATCTGCAAGTGACTTGTAGGTGGGGACAACCACGCCGTTGACATACTGTTTGATGATGGCCGTCTTGTGGCTATCCAGCGGGTTGACATCGGGTTCGTCATTGTCATCACCACATGCGGTGAAACTCAGTGTCAGTCCCATCAGGGTGACTGCCATGAGTGATTTCTTGAAAAAATCAATTACGTTCATTTCTTTAATACAGATTTTTATAGTTAATAATATCGTTTTTTATTCTCAAATGTGGAACAGACCGCTGTAGCAGATGCCCAGGCTGATGGTCGGCTCGTTGTTGTACTGCGATGACAGGATGCGGTAGCTATACTCCCCCTTGATGGCAATCTGGGGAATCGGGTAGTAGTTCACGCCGGCGGTGACCTTCTGGCGCGACCACATCTTCTCGTCGGTCATGTTCTTGACCGTCTTGTACATCGAGTCATAGTAGTCATAGCGGCCGAAGATGTAGAACTTCTGCTCACGGTCGCGCATCGGGGCAATCTGCGAGAAGATGTCATAGCCGGCCTCAATGCCCAGGGCGATGGCCGATTCACCGATGTTGGTCTTGGGCGAGGGAGAGTCGGCGCGGGTGGACATGTTGGCTGTGGTGATCTCCAGCGAGTTGGTCAGGTGGCCGTAGTCAAAGTTGCCGCGGGCGATGAAGTTGTGGTCGTTGTACAGGAAGTCAAATGCACCGATGGCTACAGTGCCGTGCAGCCCCTTGTACTTGCCGGTGGCGTTGAGCGTGTTGTTGGCACTGTTGCCCAGGTAGCCGCTGACGCTCAGGCGCAGGCCCTTGATGCTGTAGTTGTCGATGCGCAGGGCTCCGGCATAGGCGGTGGCCATCTTGAACTCGTAGGGGCTGCCCGAGCCGTCGTGGATCCAGCCCTTGTTGCCGAAGCGGTCGGCATCCAGGCCAGCGATGAACATGGCTTCGTAACGCCAGTCACCAGCGCGACCCCACAGGCTCACGCCTGTCTCGTGCCACGTGCAGGGCATGATGGTGTTCTCGCCCTCGGGACGATAAACGGTAAAGAACTCGGTGGGCATGTGGGCGTTGTTGGTGCCGCCCACGGGGACAACCATGTGTCCCAATCGCAGGTTCAAGGCACGGGAGAAGGACTTCTGGAGCCAGAATTGCTCCAGGGCGACCTCGCCGCCACGTTCTACTTCAGATTCATATTCACCGGTTTCCTCCTCCTCAACTTCGACAGCACTCTCGGTGCCACCGTGCTCAAACTCGATCTCGGTGCCCAGCGACCATCCCTTGCCGAAGTCGTAGCCCAGATAGATGACCACGTGCGGCAAGTCAAACTGGCCGAACCCGTCGGCATTCTTATACAGGTCGGCGCTGGTGTAGCGCTTGTAGTTGTTGCTATAGAACATGCGGCTGGCTACGGCCTCGCCATATCCGCCGATGGTCAGTCTGTGTTTTGCAGGTTCGGCCTGCTCGGTCGTGGTTTGTTGTTCGCCGTCGGCCTGCTTCTTTTCCAGCAGGTTATCGGCACTCATGCCCGCGGTTCCCACCGCAAGACACATCAATGATGATAGAAGTAATTTTTTAAACATGGTGATCTATATTATTAATCGGGTGCAAAATTACCATGATTCCCAGGGTAAAAAAATCACTAATAATTATGAAAAATAATAATAGGCCTCATCACATTTGGCGATTATATCGTCTCAGCAGTTATATAATCAATGCCATCAATCGCGGTGACTGCACCACAATTGATGGCATGTTTGTCGGTCAGGACCGGGACATGGCCCGGTTGTCAGGGTTGCATTATTTCCCGCGGCCTGCTTCCAGGATGGGCAGGTTGCCCTCGGTGGGAATGTAGATGACGGTCTTGTCACCCAAGTCGGCCTGCTGGCGCACCCACAGGTACTGAATGTAGGTGGGCGTGATGCTGCCGTTCTCGATTTCGATGGCCTTGGCAGCGCCCTTGGCGCGCTCGATCTCGGCCTGAGCATTGAGTTTCTCGGCCTCGAGATTGGCACGCGCTTCCTCAATCTTGATTTTGCGGTTCTGCTCGGCCTTGGCAAACTCGGCCTTGCCGTCCATCTCCTGCTGCCAAACCTTATATCTGGGGTAACCAAACATGATGGCTGCGATCATGACCAGGATAAACAGGCCGATGATGGAGATGCCGATGGCAGCTTGCATGGTGTTTGTCGGTTTCGTCATAATATGGATGATTTTTATACTTGATGAGTGATTATTTCTTGCGATGGGCGATGAGGTACTGGCCGATCTGCACTGCATTGAGGGCAGCGCCCTTCTTGATCTGGTCACCGCACAGCCAGAAGGTCAGTCCGTTGTCGCTGCTGGTGTCCACGCGGATGCGTCCCACATAGACCGGATCCTTGCCCGAGCAGTCGATGGGCATCGGGTAGCGGTTGCTGCGCGGGTCGTCAACGACGACAACGCCGGGAGCCAGCTGCAAGGCAGCGCGGGCCTCCTCGGGGGTGATGGGTTTCTCACACTCGATCCACACGGCCTCGCTGTGGGCACGCATGACAGGCACGCGCACGCAGGTGGCACTCACACGGATGTCGCTGTGCATGATCTTGCAGGTCTCCTTGACCATCTTCATCTCCTCGCGGGTATAATCGTTGTCCTGGAAGATGTCGATGTGTGGAATCACGTTGTAGGCCAGCTCGTGCTGGAAGTGGCGCACGGTCAATTCCTCCTTGCCTACGGCGATCTCACTGGTCTGCAAGGCGAGCTCATACATTGCTTCCATGCCGGCACCGCTGGCAGCCTGATAGGTCGCCACCTGCACATTCTTGATGTGTGACAGGTCATCGAGCGGCTTGAGGGCGACGACCATGATGATGGTCGAGCAGTTGGGGTTGGCGATGATGTTGCGCGGGGTGTTCAGGGCATCCTCTCCATTGACCTCGGGCACGACCAGGGGCACATCGTCGTCCATGCGGAAGGCGCTGCTGTTATCGATCATGATACAGCCATGCTTGGTGATGGTGGGGGCAAACTCGCGGGCCGGCCCTGCTCCCATGGCCACAAAGGCGATGTCAATATCCTTGAAGTCGTCGTTGTGCTGCAAGAGCTTGACTACATGGTCCTTGCCGCGGAAAGTGAAAATGCGTCCGGCACTGCGTTCCGAGCCGAACAGCACGAGTTCAGTAACAGGGAAGTTCTGTTCATCCAGGACACGCATGAATTCCTGTCCCACTGCGCCACTGGCGCCAACAATCGCAACCTTCATTTTTTTTCTTGTAGATGATTAGTATTGTTATGTTTTTAAGCTAAAAAATACTCACTGATGTGCTCTGTGCAAATCGTGTGCCAACCGGCTGGTCACCGCTGTAGGATTACCCCTTGATGTGGGTGCCCTTCTGGCTGGAGCTGAGTTGCTTGGGGCTGGTGATGATGACCTCTTTCACGCCGTGGTCGATGGCCGTGAAGGCGTTGTCCAGCTTGTTGACAAACCAGTCCTTGATGATCTCCATGTCGCGCAATGCCTTGTACTGGCTGCGGCGCAGCATGGCAATCACGCTGTCAGGATCATCGGGGTTGAGCAGCACACCGTTTTTCTCAAAGCAATAGATGAGCGTGATGTCATATCTCAAGGCCAGCGCCCGTGCAATCTCGGCAGCGAGGGCGTCTGTCTCGTTGAACAGCAGGTTGCCGCGGCCGTCATGGGTGATGGGTGCCAGCACGGGCACGATACCGGCATCCAGCAGCTGGGAGATGGCCCCCGTGTTGACGTGGCGCACCTGGCCCGTGTCTCCGAGTTTGCCGTCGGGCAGCCTTGAACTGGTGACGAGGTTCATGTCGGCTCCCGTGACGCCCAGGGCATTCACCTTGTTGCCTTGCAGCAGCGACACAAAGAGACGGCTCACCAGCCCACCATAGACCATCGTGAGCAACTTGAGCGTTCCCGCATCGACTACTGGGCGGCCATCGATGAGCTTGGTCCTGATGCCCATCATGTTGCCGATTTCCTGGGCCATCATGTTGCCGCTGAAGATGAGCATCTTCTTCCCCTTGATGGCAGCGAATGCCTTGACAAAGGTGCGCAGCTCATCGGCTTTCTCGACGATCTTGCCGCTTACCTTTACAATAGTAAATTTCTCGTTCATTGATGCTTAAAGGAAGTTTTTATAAATAAATCAGATGGTTTGTTTCCCCTCTGCGGCAGGGCAAGGGTGGGATGCAATGGGTTTAGCTCTCGGCAAACTCCATGAGGTAGGCCTTGATGAAGTCGTCCAGGTCGCCGTCCATCACGCCGCCCACGTCGCTGGTCTGGTGGTTGGTACGGTGGTCCTTCACACGGCGGTCGTCAAAGACATAGCTGCGTATCTGGCTGCCCCA
>JAFTFA010000228.1 GCA_017449785.1 Muribaculaceae bacterium
GACGTGTTTGACCGGCACGGCGCCCACCCGTTTATCTAACGCCGCCACGGCAGCGACCTGCTATACACCCACCACTAGGGCCCTATGTGGACCCAGGAGGAACGCTTTGTCGCCGAGCGCCAGCAGCTTCCCATGAAGCGCTTCATCCTCGATGAACGTGATTACAGGCACAGCGACGACGAGGCACTGCTCATCTTCTCGATGAACAAGTTTGCCGTGCTCGATGCCATCGCCGCCGACCTGCGCGACACCGTGCCCACGTGCTCGGTGATGGTCTATCACGACATCTTTGACGAGAGCGAGGGCTACCTCGAGATATTCACCGCCGGCACGAGCAAGGCCGGCGCCATCCGCCGGCTGGCGCGCCAGGTGGGGGCCACGAGGGTCGTGGTCTTCGGCGACAACCGCAACGACATCGCCATGATGCAGGCAGCCGACTGCAGCGTGGCGGTAGAAAACGCCTTCCCCGAGGTCAAGGCCATCGCCAGTGAGGTCACCGGCCCCAACACCGCCGACAGCGTCGCCCGTTGGATCGAGGCCGACCTGAGAAGAAGTCAGCCCCCGGTCTGACGCCACCCCTCCACGACAACGATTGAGCCGCCGCCATCCTCACTCCGTTCCCCAAAAACTTGAAACTATTAACTATTAACTCATAACTATTAACTAAAAAAGTACTACCTTTGCAACCAATGGCCAACCTGCGCAACATATATGACTCTCGCCGCATCTGGAAGGTGGTATTCATTGCCATCTCGCTGGTGCTGGTCGCCCTGTTTCTCTATATCTCCAACAACTTGGTCAAGGACCTCGCCCAGCAGGAGCGCGAGCGCATGGAAATCTGGGCCAATGCCACCCAGGAACTGGCCACCATGGGCAGCGGCAGCGAGGTCGATGCCGAGGGCAACCCCATCAGCACGAGCGCGACCGACGTCGATTTCCTGTTGAGCATCATCGAGGCCAACCACTACATCCCCGTGCTCCTGGTCGATGACAAGGACAACATCCTGCTGCACCGCAACTTCCGCCTGCCCGAGCCCGAGGACAGCCTGGCCTTTGAGATCACGCCGGCCAACAAGGAGTACCTCAACAAGAAGCTGCGCCACCTCAAGAACACCGAGAACAAGATCGACATCAAGATCGACGAGAGCACGACCCAGTACCTCTACTACGAGGACTCGACGCTGCTGCGCCGCCTGTCCTATTTCCCCTACATCCAGCTGTCGGTGCTCATCCTCTTCTTTGCCATCGCCTATTTTGCGCTCATGAGCATCAAGAAGGCCGAGCAGAACAAGGTGTGGGTCGGCCTGTCCAAGGAGACCGCCCACCAGCTGGGAACGCCCATCTCGTCGCTCATGGCATGGACCCAGCTGCTGGAATCCATGGGCGTGGACAAGAGCATCGTCACCGACATGGACAAGGACGTCAAGCGCCTCTCGACCATCGCCGACCGCTTCTCCAAGATCGGCTCCATGCCCGACAAGGAACTCATGTCGATCAACGAGGCCGTCATCACGAGCCTGGAATACATGCGCGCCCGCATTCCCAAGCGCGTCAGCCTCAATATCCACACCAACGACCAGACCAACAACGGCGTCATGCTCAGCCAGACGCTGTTCGCCTGGGTGATGGAGAACCTGACCAAGAATGCCGTCGATGCCATGGACGGCGAGGGACAGTTCGACATCACCGTCGAGGACAGCCCCAACAACGTCGTCATTCTCGTCAAGGACACCGGCAAGGGCATCCCCCGCAAGAACTTCAAGAACGTCTTCAACCCCGGCTTCACCACCAAGAAGCGCGGCTGGGGACTGGGACTGACCCTCGTCAAGCGCATCATCGAGGAGTATCACAACGGCCAGATCTACATCAAGGAATCTGAGGTGGGCAAGGGAACCACCTTCGGCATCGAGCTACCCAAAGTCAAATCACAATCATGAGTCTATCCACCACCCATACCTCGCGCGTCACCATGCTGGGCACGGGCAATGCCATGTGCGTCAACTGCTACAACACGTGTTTCTACCTCCACACGCCACGCGGCGGCATGCTCGTCGACGGCGGCGGCGGCAACGGCATCCTCGGCCAGCTCATCAAGGCGCGCATCCCCTTCGAGGGCATCCGCCACATGTTCGTCACCCACAGCCACACCGACCACATCCTGGGCGCCATCTGGATGATGCGCAAGATCTCGCCCATGATCTTCAAGGGCAAGCACAAGGGGCCCTTCACCATCTACTGCAACGACGTGGTGCGCCAGGCCCTCTACACCATGGGAGACCTGATGATCCCGCGCAAGATATTCGACTCCATCGGCCAGACCATCATCCTGCGCGAGGTGCACGACGGCGAGACCGTGCCCATCGACGACATGGAGGTCACCTTCTTTGACATCGCCTCGACCAAGGCCAAGCAGTACGGCTTCAGCGCCAAGCTGCCCGACGGGCAGCGCCTCGTCTGCCTGGGCGACGAGCCCTACACGGTGCAGAGCGAGCCCTATGCCCGCGACTGCGACTGGCTGATGTGTGAAGCCTTCTGCTTGTACAAGGATCGCTTCACCTTCAACCCCTACGAGAAGAGCCACAGCACCGCCCTCGATGCCGGCATGCTCGCCCAGGAGCTCGGCGTGAAGCACCTCGTCCTCTACCACACCGAGGACACCCACCTCGACACCCGCGCCGCCACCTACAGCGCCGAGGCCGCCCAGTACTACCGCGGCCCCATCCTCGTCCCCGACGACCTCACCTCCTTCGACCTGAAGTAACCCCCACCGCCACCCCCAAAACACAACCGAAAACCGTTAAAATTACCTTTAAAGCTGCTAAACTCGCATTTTTTGACCAAGTTTAGCAGCTTTAAAGCCAATTTTGCCTATATTTGCAAAAAAAACCATGCTAATAGGGAGAACAAGAGAACAAAGGACATTGCGAGATGCCTATGAATCGGAATACTCGCAATTTGTTGCTGTGTATGGTCGTCGCAGGGTCGGCAAGACTTTCCTGGTGCGAGAGACCTTTGATTATCAATTCACTTTTGAACATTCGGGGGTGGCCCGTGGGAATAACAGAACCCAATTGACGGCTTTTAGAGACTCCCTTGTCGATGCAGGAATGCCCAAACCAGCTATTCCATCCAACTGGATGGAGGCTTTTGCGTTGCTCCGTCAGTTTATCCGCCAGTCTCCAGAGGGCAAAAAAGTCATCTTCATTGATGAAATACCATGGATGGACGCTCCGCGCAGTAATTTTGTCTCAGCGTTGGAGTATTTCTGGAACGCCTTTGCTTCGGCACGCAAGGACATATTGCTCATTATCTGCGGCAGCGCCACCTCATGGATAATCAATAAGGTGCTCAAGAACCATGGAGGCTTGCACAATCGTGTCACATGTCGGCTGCACATCCAGCCCTTCTCGCTCAACGAGTGCGAGAAGTATATAGCGAGTCGCGGCATGAATTATTCCCGCTATGACCTGCTGGAACTCTATATGGTGCTTGGCGGAATTCCGTTCTACTGGTCATTGCTGCAACATGGTGACAGCGTGGCACAGAATATTGATAAACTGATCTTTAATGAGAGTGGTCAACTTCACGGTGAGTTCAATGAACTGTACGATTCACTATTCAAGAAACCAGAAC
>JAFTFA010000229.1 GCA_017449785.1 Muribaculaceae bacterium
ATGAAGAAATTATTTTTTGCATTGCTTGCATCGGCTATCGCTATCAATGTCATGGCCGACGACAAGGTTGTCATTCCTGACAGCACCGGTTTCAAGTTCACCGACACCAAGGTTATCCGCCACACTCCCGTCAAGGACCAGAACAAGTCCGGAACGTGCTGGTGCTACTCGACCAACTCCTTCTTTGAGAACGAGATCCTGCGCCTCACCGGCAAGGAGGTTCACCTCAGCGAGGGCTTCGTTGTGAATCACTGCTACTATGACAAGGCTATCAAGTACGTCCGCATGGATGGCGAGATCAACTTTGCCGAGGGTGGTGCTGCCGAGGACGTTCCCTACGTTTGGCGCAACTACGGTATGGTCCCCAACGAGGTCTATACCGGCATGACCTATGGTGACAAGAAGTTTGACACCAGCGAGCTGACCGCATTGCTCAGCGGCTACGTCGGCACGATCAACAAGCGCAGCCTCAAGAAGCTCACTCCCGCATGGAAGGAAGGCTTGCAGGCCATTCTGGACAGCTACATGGGCAAGATGCCCGAGACCTTCGTCTATGAGGGCAAGACCTATACCCCGCAGAGCTGGGCAGCCAGCCTGGGCATCAATCTGGATGACTATGTGCCCATCTGCTCGTTCAACCACCACCCCTACTACAAGCCCTTCATCCTCGAGGTGGCCGACAACTGGCTGTGGTCCAGCTATCAGAACGTGCCCATCGATGAGCTCATGGAGATTGCCAACTATGCTATCGACAACGGCTACAGCATCGCCTGGGGTGCCGACGTGAGCGAGAAGGGATTCAAGTGGCGCAATGGCTATGCCATCCTGCCCATCGAGAAGGAAGTTCCCGATGCAGCCGGTACCGACATGGCCCGTTGGGCACAGCTCAGCGACCGCGACCGCGAGGCCGAGCTCTGGGACATCAAGGGCCCGGTTAAGGAGCAGTGGGTTACCCAGGAGGAGCGTCAAGAGATGTTTGACAACAAGCTGACCACCGACGACCACGGCATGGTCATCATGGGCAAGGCCGTTGACCAGGAAGGCAACAAGTACTTCAAGGTACAGAACAGCTGGGACACCAACCAGCTCTATGATGGCTACTTCTATTGCAGCGAGGCCTTCTTCCGCGCCAAGACCATGAACATCCTCGTGCACAAGGATGCCATCCCCGCCAAGATCGCCAAGAAAATGGGTATCAAGAAGTAAAATAATCAACAAGTTGTTAGTTGTAAGTTGTTAGTTTTCAGCGATAACACTATCGCCTCTTACAACTAACAACTTAAAACTTACAACTTACAACTTACAACTAAAAACTCAATCATGAAAGTATTAAACACTGATAAAGCACCCGCCGCTATCGGTCCTTACAGCCAGGCAATACGCACCGGCAATCTCGTCTTCGTTTCGGGCCAGTTGCCCATCAACCCTGAGTCCGGAGCCTTCCCCGAGGGAGGCATCCAGGAGCAGACCCGCCAGAGCCTGATGAACGCTCGCGCCATCCTGCAAAGCGAGGGCCTCGACCTCAACAACGTGGTCAAGACCACCGTTTTCCTCAGTGAGATCGCCAACTTCGGTCCCATGAACGAAGTCTATGCCGAGTTCTTCACGGCACCCTTCCCCGCACGCTGCGCATTCGCCGTCAAGGACCTCCCCAAGGGAGCCCTCGTCGAGATCGAACTCATCGCCGAAGCATAATCCAGCCGAGACGTCATCACCTTATTATAGCGACGCGGCACCCATCCCATTTGGGTGCCGTGTCACTTTTTTACAATCCTGAATAAACAACGATCATCCCATCATCACCC
>JAFTFA010000230.1 GCA_017449785.1 Muribaculaceae bacterium
CTCCCGTATTGCCGCCGGAAAAGGCGTCAAAAAAAAACCGCTCACTCAATTTGGGCATCTCGTGAGCCGAAAAGCGATGCAAAATTACAGCCGTTCCACCATACCGACCAAATATTTCAGCAAGAAAATTTAATATTTAACCTTCGTTTGCACTTCAATGGCGGTTTTGGACAGAATATACATTTATTAAATAAAAGAAACCGATAAATAAAAACCTGAAACAAAATGCAAGGAGCCGTCATCTGGACGATGGCGACTCCTCGTGTTGATTCAGTCATCAGAACAATGACAACTGGCGGGGGTCCTCTCCGGGATGGGGAGGCATGCTGCCGTCATCTTCCCAGTCGATGTCATCGATGGCACCCAGGGCGGGATCGTCCTGCATATCGCTGACGGGGTTAGCCGGTGCCACGCTGGCCTGGTTCTTGAGTTCCTCGATCTGCTGCTTGAGGGCGGCGATGCTGCGGTCCTTCTCGTCGAGGGCATCGCTCATGGCCTGGGCCTCGTGCTGCTTCTTCTGCAACGTGGCCTGGGTGCGCTTGAGCTCGGCCTTGGCGTCATCACGCTCGGCAGAGATCTTGGCGAAGTTGGCAGCCTTCTCGTTGCCGTCGAGGCTCAACGAGTTGTACTTGCGCTTGTAGTCCTCGGCCAGAGCGCTGACCGAAGCGAGCTGCTGCTTGAGGCCGTCGATGAGGTTGCCGGTCTCGATGCTGCGCCTGTTCTGCACGTCGGCATTCTGCTTGACGGTCTGTTCCAGCTGCTCAACGTTCTTCTGCAGGGCTTCCTTCTCGTCGGTGAGGATGATATTGGCCTTGCGAAGCTCGTCGAACTGCGACGAACGGTGCTGCAAATCGATGATCTGCTGCCTGAGGGATGCAATCTCGGCGTTCTTCTTGTCCTTGAACTCCTCGACCTGCTCGACAGCCTTCTGGAGCTCCTCGGCTGCCTTGAGGTCCTCGTTGGCAGCGTCCAGCTGCTCCTGGAGCTCGGTGTTGCTGCCACGCAGGCGCGCGATGAGCTCATCGCGCTGCTCGATCTGCTGGTTGAGCTGCTCGACGGAGGGGCCGTCCTCGGCCTGTGCGAGCATATTGTCGCGGCGCTCGATCTCGGCATCACGCTCGGCGAGCTGCTTCTTCAGGTCGTCGATGATGCCGTTGAGCTCCTCGTTCTTGCTATTGAGTTCCTCGATCCTGCCATTGAGCTCCTCGGACTTGTCCCCCTTGGCCTCCATGGCCTTGAGACGGCTCTCGGCACTCTTCTTATCGATATCCATCTTCTCGAGTTGGGCCTCGAGTTCAGCCACCTTGCTGGTCAAATCACTGGCCCGGTTCTGGGCCTGACGGCGATTGGCCTCGTTGACCTGCATCTTCTCCTTGCTGTCATCGACCATCTTCTGGGCCTCCGCGACCTTCTTGAGCAGGTCCTCGCGCTCCTTCTTCCAGGAACCCTTGATCATATCGATGACTGCCATGGTGTGCTCATTCATGAGCTTGGTGGCCCTGTCGGCAAACTCGGCAGTGATGGCATCTCCCTCATGCTCGTTGACCTCGATTCCCACATTCTCCTCGATGTGCTGGCTCTTCTCGGCAACATTCTTATCCTTGCTGAAGGGGTTCACAAACGACGTAGTCTGGCCGAATACATCATACTCGTCCTCAGAGCCGCCAAAAGCGCTCTTGATAGATTTAAAAAATGACATAATTTGTTCTTTTGTTTAGTTTGGTTTGTTTTGTAATTCTATTTAAAATGCCGTTGTGCCGCCATCAGGCCGAGAAAAGATTAAAAACCACTTTAAAGGTCGTATCACAACCTGGTGTCAATCAAAAATCTGGCCATCGTGCCAACGGCGGAGCCTCCCCGTCATAATGCCGACGTTTTGGTCTCCAGTCGGTAAAATTACGATGATTTTTTCTAATACAGGTAAAAAAACGGGAATTATTTTTTGAATTTGGACTGATTATTTTTTCGCCCGTATCAATGACAGATAACAATAAAGCTGCGTATCAGCACCATGTGACACGCAGCTTCAAGTATTCCTTTAGGGAATCAGTCCTTTTTCTCGGTTTTTTTGGCCGTCGAACGGGTGCGTGCAGCGCGCTTTCGGGCCGTTCCCTTGGAGTGGTTGGACTCGTCGGCGACGATAGCCCTACAATCCTCCAGGGTGAGCGATTCGGCATCCTTTCCCTTGGGGATTTTCACGTTCTGCTTCTTATAGACAATGTAGGGTCCATAGCGGCCATTGAGCACCATGAGGTCGGGCTCCTCGTCAAAGGTCTTAAGCACCTTCTTGGCCTCGTTCTCGCGCTGCGCCTTGATGAGGTCGATGGCCTCGTCGAGGGTGATTGCCGTGGGCGACATCTCCTTGGGGATGGAGACATACTTGCCATTGTGCTTCACATAGGGGCCATAATGGCCGACGCCGATGGTGACCACGGTACCCTCAAACTCACCCAAATCGCGGGGTAGGTCGAAGAGCTTGAGCGCCTCTTCGAGGGTCAGTGTCTCGATGCTCTGGCCACGCTGCAGCGAGGCGAAGCGGGGCTTGACGTCGTTGTCGGCGGTACCCATCTGCACCAGGGGGCCGTAACGGCCAATCTTCACCATGACAGGCAGGCCGGTCTTGGGGTCATTGCCCAGGGTCCTCTCGCCCACCTTGTGCTCAAGACGGAGCGATGACACCTTGCTGATGCTCGGGTGGAAGCCCTCATAGAAATCGGCGATTTCCTTGTTCCAGACGACATTGCCCTTGGCCACCGCATCGAACTCGTTCTCGACCTTGGCCGTGAAGTTGTAGTCCATGATGGTGGGGAAATACTTCACGAGGAACTCGTTGACAACCATGCCGACGTCGGTGGGAATGAGCTTGCCCTTCTCGACACCGTAGACCTCGGACTTCTTGCCAGTGGTGATCTTCCCGTCTTTGAGGGTGATGATCTCGTATTCACGCTTCTGGCCCTTGTCCTCACCCTTCTCGACATACTTGCGGTCCTGGATGGTGGAGATGATGGGCGCATAGGTCGAAGGACGACCGATGCCCAGCTCCTCCAGGCGACGCACGAGCGAGGCCTCGGTGTAACGGTTGGGCTGCTGGGTGAAGCGCTGGAAGGCATTCACCGAGATGGCGTTGAGCACATCGCCGCTCGACAAGGCGGGCAGGGTGTGGAGCTCGGGAGCATTAGGTGCATTCTGCGCGTTATTGTCATCGACACTCTCGAAGTAGAGCTTGAGGAAGCCGTCAAACTTCACTACCTCGCCCTCGGCAACAAAGGTCTCCTTGCGGCCCGATACCGAGATGACGGCAGTGGTCTTCTCGAGTTCGGCATCGGCCATCTGGGAGGCGATAGTGCGCTTCCAGATCAGGTCGTAGAGTTTCTTCTCCTGGGGAGTGCCATTGATGGTGTGGTTGCTGATGTAGGTGGGGCGGATGGCCTCATGAGCCTCCTGGGCACCCTTGCTGGTCGTGCGGTAGAGGCGCACCTTGAGATAACGCTCGCCCATGTTCTCCTTGATCTCCTTGCTGATGGTACCCAAGGCCAGATTGCTCAGGTTGACCGAGTCGGTACGCATATAGGTAATGAGACCTTCCTCATACAATCGCTGGGCCAGGCGCATGGTCTGCTTGACCGACAAGCCAAGCTTGCGGGCAGCTTCCTGCTGGAGCGTACTGGTGGTGAAGGGGGGCGCCGGGGAGCGCTTGAGCGGCTTGACGGTCACGTCGTCCACCTTGTAGGTGGCATGGTTGCAGTCCTCCAGGAATGCCATGGCGGCATCATGGTCGGGCAGGTGCTTGTTGAGTTCGGCGGCAAACTCTGAGCTCTCGCCATTGGTGAATTGGGCGGTGACACGATAATAGGGCTCGCTGGTGAAGGCCTTGATTTCCTTCTCGCGCTCGGCAACCAGCCTGACGGCCACACTCTGCACGCGGCCGGCCGAGAGACCCGGCATGATCTTGCGCCACAGCACGGGCGACAGTTCAAAGCCCACGATGCGGTCCAGGACGCGCCGTGCCTGCTGAGCGTCCACCAGGTTCAGGTCAATGTTGCGCGGGTGCTGGATGGCTTCGAGAATCGCCGGCTCGGTAATCTCGTGGAAAACGATGCGGCGCGTATTCTTGGGCTCCAGACCGAGCACTTCAAACAAGTGCCATGCGATGGCTTCTCCCTCGCGGTCTTCATCACTTGCGAGCCAGACGACCTGGGCCTTGCCGGCCTCGTCCTTGAGCTTCTTGACCTGGTCTTCTTTATCCTCGGGTATCTCATAGAGGGGCTTGAAGCCGTTTTCCACGTCGATACTGAAATCCTTCTTGTGCAGGTCCCGGATGTGTCCGAAACTTGACATCACTTTATAATCACTGCCGAGGAACTTCTGGATAGTTTTGGCCTTGGCAGGAGACTCCACAATAACTAAGTTTTTTGCCATATTCAATGAACTTCTTGTAAAAATCGGCTGCAAAGGTAAGGCAATAAATTGAGATAACGAACAACCGAGAATGTGATTTTTTTACCTTGCACATCTTTTAATAATATATTATTAAGGTGAAAATAAAACTACCGATTCCAGTAGTCGGACTCTGGTACAAGCAGAAGTGCGTCCTGGCGACAAATTGCCGCTGGGACGCACTTTCACACATCAGGTTACTATATACTACTTTTTCTCTATCTTCATCACTTGATGACCTTAACGGCGCTGGTGGTGCCGTCGGTGTAGGTGGTAACGACGATGGTCAGACCCTCGGCCTGCTGCATCTCCTGACCAGCCATGTTGAAGTAGCGAACGCCAGCAACCTGCTTGTCGGCATTCATCTCCTCGATGCCGGTCATGGGAGCAACGACGAACTCATAGGCGATGTCCTCGCTCTGGAGCTTGCCAGTAGCTACTGCATAAGCC
>JAFTFA010000231.1 GCA_017449785.1 Muribaculaceae bacterium
AAGAGCAAAAATTCGCCCTACTCGGTGCGCGACTACAAGGCGATAGCACCCGAGTATGGCACGGTCGATGACCTGCGCATGCTGGTCGAGTCATGCCACGAGCGAGGCATGGGTGTCATCCTGGACTGGGTTGCCAACCACACCGCGTGGGACAACGTCTGGCTCCAGCAGCACCCCGACTGGTACACCCACGACGAGAATGGCAACATCATCTATCCTCCCGGCACCGACTGGACCGATGTCGCCGACCTGAACTATGAGAACAAGGACATGCGTGCGGCCATGATCGACGCCATGTGCTACTGGGTGGACAGCGTCGGCGTGGACGGTTTCCGCTGCGACGTGGCCGACCAGGTGCCTGCCGACTTCTGGAAGGAGTGCATCAAGACCCTGCGCGCCACCGCCAAGCCCCGCAACCTCATCATGCTGGCCGAGGGGGCCAAGCCCGACAACTTCATCGCGGGATTTGACCTGAACTATGCATGGGACTTCATGCGTGCCATCAACCAGGTGATGGCCGAGGGGGCCAAGGCTGGCCTGCTCGCCACGACCGACAAGAACGAGTATCGCGACCTCGAGCCCGGCAAGTACAAGCTGCGCTTCACCACCAACCATGACGAGGCTACCAAGGCTTCGCCCATCAAGCAGTACGGCGGTGTCAGGGGATCGATGGCAGCATTTGTGGCTACGACCATGCTGCATGGCGGCATGTTGATCTACGGTTCACAGGAGGTGGGCTATCCCGAACCCATCAACTTCTTCAAGTATGTCCCGGTCAACTGGAATGCCAATCCCAGCCTGCGCAACGAGTACAAGAAACTCATTTCCATCTACAACAACCACCCCTCGCTGCGCTCGAGCGGAAAGGTAACAATCTATGATGACAACCAGAACAACGTGCTGTGCCTGGATCGCGTGCTCAACAACGACAACGTGCTCGTCATGGTCAACCTGCGCAACGAGTCCCACAGCATCGAGGTGCCCGGCATGTGGCGCAACCGCCAAGTCGTCAACCTGATGACCAGCGACGAGATCCAGCTGGGGTCAGTCATCAGCCTGGATCCCTACGAGTATATGATCATCGGCAACCTGTAAGGGCTTCGCCCCACACACTTTATCATACAACGACCGCTGGCAATTCATCGTGGTTGCCAGCGGTCATTCATTATTGGGTTGTCGGTCCTGTCCCAGTAGTGCGAGCCACCGGCTCGCATCATCCCATCCAGCCGCCCCCCTCGTCGGAGTATTGCGAGGCGCCGCCGCGCGCGCAACAATCACAGCGCGGGCTGCTCCTCGGCAGGCTCGTCGGGGAGGGCCGTCAAGGCATTCTCTACATCGGCCAGCGCAGCGGCAGCCGCGGTTTCATACTGTTCGAGCGTTCGCGACTTGCGTATGGCCTTGAACAACTTGCGGCCTGTACCGGGCAGGAACGTCTGCCAGATGTCTTGCAGGTGGCGCACCAGCTGGGCCTCGCCCCCGTTGAGTAGCTCGGTATAGCCGTCCACCAGCAGGTCATGGAAACGGCGGTAATCCTCGGGGCGGGCATCGGGCACAAACATGCCGGGATTGGCTACAAGGCCGCTTCCCACCATCACGGCGGCGATTGACGGATAGCGATGTTTCACTTCCTTGATCTCCTCAACCGAACGCAGGCCGCCGTTATATACCACCGGCCATGCCGAGGCCGCCAGCAGCGCCTCAAACTGCTCAGTGTCCAGTTCCCCCTTGTACTGCTGCTTGCCCGTGCGGGGATGCACGGCGATGTGGCAGGGATGTATCAAGTCCATCAACGGCAGCACGTCGCGCCACTGGTCGTTCTTGTCCCAGCCCAGGCGCATCTTCACGCTGTAGTCCACGTCTCCGACTGCCGCCAGGGCCTTAAACAGTTCCTCGACCAGGTCGGGATGGGCCATCATGCCCGAGCCCTTGCGGTGCAGGGCAATGGGCGGGAACGGGCAGCCCAGGTTGATGTCGATGCGGCGGTAGCCCATCTGCTCGAGGGCCTCTACCATCATCAGGGCATGGTCGGGCTGACAAGCGAGAATCTGCGGGATAAGCGTCAAGCCTGCATTGCGCTCTGGGGAGACGTCGCGCAGGTCTTTGCGCCTGATCTCGCCATGCTCCACGCGCATGAATGGGGCATAATAGGCGTCCACGCCGCCAAACACGTCGTGCTGCGCCATGCGCCACACGTTGTCGGTCACTCCTTGCAGCGGGGCTGCAAGCACTGGTATCTTTACATTGTTGTCGTTCATGATCTTTATTGTGTGATGGCGGTGTACCGCCCGTCAGTAATCTTTTTTATCGAGAAGCGTTGAAACAGCAGGTCATAGGCCGTTGTGCTCGGGTTGTCGTTGCAATCCTCATGGAAGAAGGCAATCTCGCCACTTGTCGTGGCCACCATCGTGGAGTAGGCCGAGTAGTTCTCGGTGACCTGGTAGCAGTTCCAGCCCATTGAGAAGTCGGCCGGCTCGTCATAGTCCCCGGCCTCGAGCAACGGCTTGTAATAGATGCTCACGCACTGGCGTCCCTTGCCGCGCGGCACCGACTGCAGGGCCAGGTGCATGGTGCGCCCGTCACTGGTGCGGCGCACGGGCACGATGAGCAGTTCGCCGTTGCAGGAACAGTCCTGGCTATAGGTTCCCGTCTCGGGGTCATTGCTCACGGCCATCTCTCCCCACGAGCCCGTGTAGTAATTGTAGATGTTGAACAGCCTGCCGCTTGTGGCGGTCTGCTTGGAGCGGCAACTCAGCAGCACATTGCCGTCGGGCAGTTCCTCGACTTTGGCCTCGTCACCCCAGGGAGCCGACGTCGGCCTCGCCGATGGCCCGCCCAGAGCCTGCCACGACTGGCCGAAGTCATCGCTGTAAAGCACCAGGCAGCCCACTCCCATCGGCCCATCAACAGCCGAGTAGATGCGGTAATAGTCTCCCACCTTGATGCGGCGGCTCTGGCAGATGCGGCCGCTGGAGAAGAACAGTGCGTTCACCTCGGGACTCTGTGAAAAGATGCCATAGATGTCACTTGTCACATCATCACCGCTCCACGTCTGGCCGTCATCGTCGCTCACATATCGCCCCACTTGCAGGGGATTCTGCAACGTCGAGGTGAGAAATCCCTGCGCCCCCGAGGCACAAATGACGAGCAGGCGCCCTGTCTCGCGGTCGGCCACGGCCGCGGCATCACCATGGCTATTGGCAAAGCCGTTGCTGACAATAACACCGTTGGCGATCATGAAAGTCTCGCCCCACGTCCTGCCGCTATCGGCGCTCAACCGGCCCACGATGTCAATGCCGGAGTTGCCGCCGATATCGGCGTCACTATTGTGCCTGTCGTCGGCAATGGCCATCAGCCTGCCGTCGCGCAACTCGACGATGGCTGGGATGCGGTAGTAGTGACGGCGGGAGAGGTTGGTATCAAATACCGTCACTGGAGGTATCGTGTCACATGAGGGCTCGTCGGGAGGCAGAACGGGTGCCGAACTGCCCAAGATCACGTTGATGACCTCATTCACATCGGCGATGTCCACCTCGCTGTCACCGTTCACGTCACCATAGATGCCATGAGCGCCAGCGGCTTGAGACAGCGACAATGCCGCCAATAGTACTATCGACTGTAAACAAATCTTCATCATACTCAATTCATCTGATCCATTGTTACTCTTGCGGTCAAGACGGGCGATGGCATGTTCAACGCCCACCGGCATCGGGTCACGACGGGAACACGCCAGCCATCCACCACAAAAATAGTCGTAATATTTCATTCCCACAAGTTTTCTGCCCAAAACTGCAATTTATCCTCCTCTTTTGCAGCCTCATGCGACAAGCAGCAACTACCACGTTATCAATCTGATTTCAACCTGCACCCAATCAGTTTTTCAATCCGATTTCATCAAGCTATCGACTTTTTTTGAAAAAAAATTTGGTCAGTTGGGAAAATGGTTATACCTTTGCAGTCGCTTTTAGGAAATGGCGGGATAGCTCAGTCGGTTAGAGCGTCGGATTCATAACCCGGAGGTCCTGAGTTCAATTCTCAGTCCCGCTACATTCAAGGGGTCGCACCAGCATGGCGCGGCCCCTTGAAGTTTTTTTGCCCCCGTGAGTTCCTCCGAGCGGTTTACATGTAAAGTTTCTGGTTCTCAAAGTCCACCTCGCGATCGAGCAGCGTGATGAAGTCGTCGAGCACGTCGCGATCGATGTCGCCCAGCGTGTACTCGTTCTCGGCGTCCTGGCGGATGAGAGCAATCCACTCGCGACGGGCGGTGACATAGTCTTGATGGATGCGCTGCACGGCCTCGTCGGTCAGTTCGTCGATGCCGTAGTAGTCCAGGATGATGCGGTAACTCCAAGCCCAGCGCAACTCGTTGTAGTCGGCATGGATGGCCTTGAAGCGGGCATTCAGCGCCTCAATGCTGTTGATGCGGCCATTGATGATGTCGTCCATCATCTGGTCCTCGGCACTCTGGGGCATGAGCAGGCCGGCCAGATCAATCCAGTTGCCCTCGCCATTGGTCGAGACGGGAGGCACGGGCTTGTGGCGCTTGAGCACGGCGCCCATGTAGATGCGCAATGCCATGTCATAGTACTTGATGCCCTTGTGCAGCAAGGGGGCCTTGATGACATACTCGTGGTAGTTATAGGTGCTCACGTTGTCGCCGCTGGCGGCACGCAGGTTCTCCAGGATCTTTTTCCCGCGCAGCACCTCGCTGATGGTGAAGGGACTGAGCCAGTCGAAGTTCACCACGCTGCGGTGCTCACGCTGGTAGCGCTTGTCACGCTTGGGCCACTTGCGGATGTCGCGGTAGAGGCCCACGGTGGCGAAGTTGCGGCCTGGCTTGAGGTACATCGTGTCGCCATAGGCAATCAGATAGGAGAACGGCAGGTCACGCGTGTCGGGGTGATACATCAGTTTGCCGAATAGGACGCTGAAGGCGCCCACGTTGGCCGGCAGCAGCAGATAGGCGCCGCTGGCGGTCTTGCAGCCACGCTCCAGGGTACCATAGTGCATGGGACCCATCTTGTAGGCATGGTTGCTGAAGTTGGTCGCCGATCCAGCGTTGTAGAACGAATACATGGCGCCGATGAGCAGTGAACTCTTGTGATGGCTCACGGTGAACGGGCCGCAGAAGGCCGCACAGGCCTCGCCGTTGGACATGAAACTGTTGGCAAAGAACACACTGCTGGCCGCCGTGAAGCCGTTCTCCAGATGGCACGACTCGCCGACGAAGCAGTCGGTCAACTTGACGCTGCCGCTCAGGTGCGACCCGCCGCTGATGATGGTATTCTCGCAGATGACGCCCGTGTCGATGACGATGGGATTCTCCATCGTGCTGCTGACGGTGCAGTTGGTCAGACGCGACACGCCACAGATGCGGCAGCCGTCGTCGATGATGGTTTTCATGATGACGCCGGTGTTCACCACTCTCACGTGGTTGCCGATGGTGCTGCACGAGGGTCGCGCGCTGGCCACCGACTGCTCCACCATGCGCTTGACGGCATCCATCACCGGCTTGTTGTCACTGTGCTTGACCATGAAGGCAGCTAGCTGGCTGTTGAGCTCGTTGAGCAGCATGAGGTTGCCGTCGCCCACCTCGTTCAGCACAGCGATGGTATGGCCCTGGCCATAATGCGGCTTGCCATGAGTGTCGATGGTGCTCACGTTGGAGATATAGCAGCCGTCACCGATGGTCACATTATTCAGGTAGTTGCCGATATTCTCGATCAGGCAGCCGTCGCCGATGGTCACATTGCGCAACGTGGCGTTGTAGAGCCCGCAGTTCTTCACAAAGCCCTCGGTAATCTCGACGGTACCGGCGCTGCTGCCCAGCCGTGCCCAGCCATAAAACTGCACGCGGTGGCAGCGGCTGGCGTCAAAGTCGGCAGTCACCATGATATCGTTCCAGTCTTGCGCCCAGCAATCTTTATTCTTCAAGGACTCGATTTGTTGTTCGGTCAGATGGAAGTATTCTTTCATGTTCTAGATGTTGAATAGATTAAAGTTGGGGGCAAAGTTAATGTTTTTGACGCGTTATAATGACAATCCCTACCATTTTAATATTTGATAGGGATTGTAAATGATTTTTTGGAAAAATTAATCTCTCCGCTGTCCTCAATCATCGAGGCAATGGACGAGCAGGTCGGTCTTGCCGTTATCGACAAGGTGGATAACCAATTCGCCGAACAGCGTGTTCTGCCATGCGAACCAGGCTCGGGTATAGTGGCTGGCGTCATCCTTGTTAAAGGACTCGTGCATGAAGCCTGTCCCGGCGTCGGTCGTGAGCAGCTGTCGCATGCACCAGGCGATTTCCTCATCATTGTCGGCGGTAAAGGCTTTCATCATGATGCTCATGGGCCAGATCAGGTTATAGGCCGTGTGGGCCCCGCCGATGCCCTCGCCGGCCTTGCCCTTGAAGAAGCACGGGTTGTCCTCGCTCCACACAAAGCGGCGCGTGTTACGGTAGATGGGATCGTCCATCGGCACATCACCCAGATAGCCCATGGCCAGCAGGCTGGGCACGTTGGCGTCATCGGCCAGCACACGTCCGCCCCAGCCATCCACTTCGTAGGCGTAGATCTTGCCATACTTGGGATGGTCCACGACAGCATACTTGTGCAGGGCATCCTCCACCTCCCGTGCCAGGTCAAGGCACTGCCGGGAAAGAGCGCTGTTGTGATTAACCTTGTCGAGAATTTCTCCGGCCTTGCGCAGTGAGGATACAGCCATGAAGTTGCTGGGCACCAGGAACGGCATCACCGTGGCATCGTCGCTGGGACGGAAGCACGACACAATCAGTCCCACGGGATTGACGGGAGGCCCCCAGCCATACCACGTGAGCGACGACTTGGCATCAATGTCGCGCCGCATGAACTTGTACGGCCCCTTGTTGCCGTCCTTGCGCTGCTGCTCCTTGAATGTGCGCAACACGGCCTGCATCGCCTCTTGCCACAGGTCACCGAAGATGCTCTCATCGCCCGTCACGAGCCAGTACTCATAGGCCAGGCGGATCGGGTAGCACAGCGAGTCGATTTCATACTTGCGCTCATGCAGTTCCGGCTTCATGTCGGTGAGGTCATTCTCCCACTGTGAACCCGTCGGCCCGTCGTTGAAGGCGTTGGCATAGGGGTCCAGGATGATGCACTTCAACTGCCGCAGGATCACGCCGCGCAGCATGTGGCGCAGTTTCTCGTCCTGACGGGCATACTTGACATAGGGCCACACCTGGGCGCCGCTGTCGCGCAGCCACATCGCGTGGATGTCACCCGTATATACAAAGGTATCGTCCTCGCCGTCATCCGTCAAGCGGTAATGCACGGTACTGTCCAGGGTGTTGGGGAAACAGTTCTCAAACATCCACGCCAGCCGTGGATTGCCCTTGATCTTCTTGAGCACATCCTTGATGCGCTTCTCGATGATGGCACTGGTGAACAAGCGCTCCTCGTCAGGCGGTCGCTTGGTGACATAGGTCGTGGTCGCATCGCTCACCACGGTAGTGTAGCGCGGATGCACATCGGCCACAGCCGGCATCACCGCCGCCACAGCCACTGCAATCAATAACAATTGTCTCAGTTTCATCTTTTCTATTTCACATGAGTCCTCTTGTCCCGGTCAAGCCTGTGCATGACGGCGCCCGGCAAGATGTTTATATAATAATGATGGGTGCAAATATAGTGAATAAATGGCTGCAATGCAAGAACGTGGGGAGTTTTTATCATGTACCACCGGGTACACCCGGCCTGCTAAATCGATGACGCACCACTGTGCTGCCCCTTGGGATTATCGGCAACATCATCGCCGGGCAGCTCTTGTCGGCGCGGACCTGGCCATTTCACCATCAACAGCACAATGCACTGTTCCACAAAGCATTATCTCATATCATAAGTACCGTTATTTTGTTAATATTTGTATCTGTATATTAATAATATTAAATTACAGGCATTTTCTTGTTGAAAAATTATGTTTAATAACATATTTGCCCTTACCTTTGCTGCCGATTTTCATCATTCGCTATTAATTGTTGCCGTGAGGCAAGGGGGTTATTTAGCTAAAGGTTAAGATTTAGTTTTAAGGTTTATGTTAATGGTATTAGAGGTTAATTAGATTTTTTTCAAAATGATCCGCGGCGCGAGTCGGGGATTTTTTTTATCCCCCCAATTCATTCTCATCATGGAGTATCAAGTGGTGGAAGACTGCCCGAGAGAGTTTGCACGTTTTTTAAAAATAGCCCTTTTTATTAACTAATCTTGGGTGTATTGCTTGCACACCTCAAGAATTCTTACGAATTTTGCACAAAATTGCGCACACGATAATCTCAGTTCTCTGTTTTTATCACCACTAGATCACTATTAATCAGCGACATGCGCAACTTTTGGACATCTTTTCATTAACTTTTTTTAATTAATACCTCCAGCGTTTTTTACCATATAGCCATGAGAACGACTAGCACTCCGTTGATTTCGATTATCGTCCCATTTTATAACATTGAGAAATACCTGCCTCAATGCATTGATTCGTTACTGAATCAGACCTATTCCAACATCGAGTTATTGCTTGTTGATGACCAGAGCACCGATGGTTCTGCGGCCATCGCCAATGATTATACCAGACGTGATCAACGGATTAAGGTATTTCACATCACCCATCGCGGGCTCAGTGGCGCACGCAACTATGCACTAGATCGCTGTCGTGGTGAGTATATCATGTTTGTCGATGGGGACGACTTCGTTGAGCAAGATTACTGCAAGGCGGCACTTGATCTGGCCCAGAAGCATCAAGTAGAAATCGTTTCTTTTGGTTATAATGAGTATTGGGATGATGATAAACGCATCGTTTCCCTCTCAACTGCCAATCCTCGGTTGCTCTCACACGACGAAGCCTTGAAGGAGCTGATCACCCGTAAAGATATCATGTACAACATGGTGTGGAATAAAATCTTCCATCGTCTTGTGATAGGTGACATCCGTTTCCCTGTCGGGCGCACCTATGAGGACATTGCCGTCATGTACCTGTGATTCCACAGGCTGAACACTGGCTGCTACCTCAGTGACAAGGTGTTGTACAACTACCGACGGTTCCGCTTGGGAAGCATTACTGCAAGAGGAACTTCAGTCGAGTGTGTGAGCGATCGCTTGCGCAACGAATTGGAGCGAATGGAGTTCTTCAAGCTTCACTACCCTGCTCTGGTGCATGAACAGGGCAAACAACTGGCTCAAATGTGCTTTTGGAGCAGCAAATTATATGATAGAAAGAGTCCTATCGGTCAAGAGATAAAAAAAGCATTGAGAGACTACCGACATGAGGAGTTGGCCTATCTGTCAGGTGCAGGAAAAGCCAAATTGATGGCATATTACTTTGCTTACTACTACACTCCTGCCGTGTTAAAGGTGTATCGCCACTTCAGAGGGCGCAGGCACACTTGATGATACTGTTGTCCAAGTCAATAGATTGATAAAAGCACGGATGCCTCATTGGGACGGTGGTCGAGAACTGCACCATCGCCAGCTTGTTTGGACCCAACACAGTTGAGATATCATGCTTTCCCCCGCACATCGCACTGATCATAGCACCTTTACGAGCAATAACTAGGCACTGCATCGATGGAAAGATGAAGAAAAGTTTGCAAGTTTCAAGAATAATGGCGAAATTTGCAAGGAATATACAAGCTGTACACTTTTTTGTATATGTGCCTAGGTTTCATATCCGATTAACGGCAGATACCACCAGTGCCACCGCCGCTACATCTTTTATTGGCGTTTCAAGAAAGCATTATCATTAATTATATGAACTTAAATGCATCTTTATCATTGCAGGGAAAATCCGATATGGATCTCAAGAAGCTGCAATCCTCCACAATCGATCTACTAAGATTTCCATTAGCGATAATGGTTATCTTTATTCACACCGCGCCCGAAGTTTTCAATTTCACGCAAACCAACTTCAGCCTGTTTTCAGGGCGAGGCTTCTACAATCTCGTGTGCATCATTTTTTCTCATGTCTTGCCCCACATCGCTGTCCCCGCATTCTATATGATATCGGGCTTCTTATTTTTCTTGAATTTCCAGCATTGGTCATGGGATGGGTATACAAACAAGATAAAAAGCAGGATCAAGACGCTGATAGTTCCTTATCTGCTATGGAACCTCATTCCTTTTATCCTGCTGATTATCTATATGCTTGTTGGCGTTTACAAGGAGGAGGAATCTTTATCTAGTGTCCTTCATTTCATTCAAGCTAAATTCATACATGTTTTCTATGATTACAACATGTGGAAGGCAGGCGTGAACTGGTTTGGAGAAAAACTTATGTTAACGGGGCCCTATAACTTGCCCCTTTGGTTTCTCAGGGACTTAATAGTAGTTACATTCCTGTCGCCATTGATCTATTATGCTATAAAGAAGTTCAGAATTTTTGTTTTGTTGCTTTTATTTATAGCCTACCTCTCAAACGTCTGGATTCAGTCCCCCGGTTTCAACATTCTGGCATTATTCTATTTCTCGATCGGTGCTTTTTTTGCATTGAATCACATTAATATCGTCCTCTTTGCTAGAAAGAGTAGATTCGTCCTTGTCCCTGCCAGCATCATCCTTCTTGTCATTTCAACAATGTTTTATGGTTGCCAACACATCATTTACGGCAATGTATTCCAGCTGTTTATCTTATCCACGGTGTTCACATCCTTCTATGTAGCATCTTTATGTATAGAGAAACATGTCGCCAAGCCAAATAAACTGCTTGTATCTAGCTGCTTTTTCATTTATGCTCTGCACAATGTGACCATTCCCGGCATTGGAACCATTTTGATGCAATCTCACAACATATCTCAGGCCCTGATTCCGAGTAATTATTGGACAGGACGTGTCATCTGTTACCTTGTCACTCCTTTTCTAGCAGCAACTGCTTGCATTATTGTTTTGGTCATTGCTAGGAAGATATGCCCCAAGATAACATTGTATTTTACTAGCAACAAGTAGCAGTCATTCCACCAAATCGGCACAGCTAGTTGCTCGGTATCCCAAGCCAATAAATGATTCTATACAGTTGAAAGATTGGCTGTCTGTCTAGTCACCGTTGCTGGCAAAATATCCAGATGGGGGTGGTGTTAATCTTTTAACAATATATGTGTTAAATTAACGTGATTTTAAATCGGGGGTTGAGGGGAATGCCGTATTTTTGCACGTTGTAAAATAGTAAACAAAGACAACAAAAGAGAAAAATACGATATTATTATGGCAGAAACAGTCAATATCAGGGAGTTAAATGACCTGATTGCAAGTAAAAGTAATTTCGTGAACATGATCCGTCAGGGTATGGATCAGACCATCGTGGGCCAGAAGCACCTTGTCGATTCGCTGCTTATCGCGCTGCTTGCCAACGGGCACGTGCTGCTCGAGGGTGTACCCGGCCTGGCTAAGACCAAAGCCATCAGCACACTGGCATCGCTGATCGATGCCCGCTTCTCCCGCATCCAGTTCACCCCCGACCTGCTCCCCGCCGACGTGGTGGGCACCATGATCTACAGCATCAAGAAGGAGCAGTTCGAGGTCAAGAAGGGCCCGGTATTTGCCAACTTTGTGCTCGCCGACGAGATCAACCGTGCTCCCGCCAAGGTGCAGAGCGCGCTGCTCGAGGCCATGCAGGAGCGTCAAGTGACCATCGGCGAACAGACCTTCCGCCTGGATGATCCCTTCCTGGTGCTCGCTACCCAGAATCCCATCGAGCAGGAGGGTACCTATCCGTTGCCCGAGGCCCAGGTGGACCGTTTCCTGATGAAGGTCATCATCGGCTATCCCAGCAAGAGCGAGGAAGGCGAGATCATCAAGATGAACATCGCCCTCGATCCTGTCCAGGTGCGTCCCATGGTCACGCCCGCCGACATCGTTGACACCCGCAAGGTCGTGCAGCAGATCTACATCGACGAGAAGATCCAGAAGTATATCGTGGACATCGTGTTTGCTACCCGCTTCCCCGCCGACTACGGCCTGAATGACTTGAAGAGCATGATCTCCTTCGGAGCATCGCCCCGCGCATCGATCAACATGGCGCTGGCCTCGAGGGCTTATGCCTTCCTGCGCAATCGCGGCTATGTCATCCCCGAGGACGTGCGCGCCGTCTGCCACGACGTGATGCGCCATCGTCTGGGATTGACCTACGAGGCCGAGGCCAACAACATCACCGCCGACGAGATCATCAGCAATATCCTGGACAAGATTGCAGTGCCTTGATTTTTCAAGCCGCGCTATGACTGGAAAAAGTTTGAAGTTTAGGGGTTAGAGGAGATGGTTGCATGCGACCGTAATCATGCTTAAAACTAACGACTTAGAACTTAAAACTTAAAACT
This sequence comes from Muribaculaceae bacterium, assembly GCA_017449785.1. Classification (GTDB taxonomy): domain Bacteria; phylum Bacteroidota; class Bacteroidia; order Bacteroidales; family Muribaculaceae; genus Sodaliphilus. The sequence continues at coordinate 12,335 of JAFTFA010000231.1, forward strand.
CAAAACTGTCAATGGATACCAATGAACTGTTGCGCAAGGTCCGCAAGATCGAGATCAAGACCAAGGGCCTGTCGCAGAACATATTTGCCGGCGAGTACCACTCGGCCTTCAAGGGGAGGGGTATGACCTTCAGCGAGGTGCGCGAGTACCAGTACGGTGACGACGTGCGCGACATCGACTGGAACGTCACTGCCCGCTACAACCGCCCCTATGTCAAGGTCTATGAGGAGGAACGCGAACTCACCGTCATGCTGCTGGTCGACGTCAGCGGCAGCAAGGACTTTGGCGCCGTGGGAGTCGCCAAGCGCGAGATGATGGCCGAGATTGGGGCCACGATCGCGTTCTCGGCCATCCAGAACAACGACAAGGTGGGCGTCATCTTCTTCAGCGACAAGATTGAGAAATTCATTCCGCCCAAGAAGGGTCGCAAGCACATCCTGCTCGTCATCCGCGAGTTGCTGGACTTCCAGCCCGAGAATACCGGCACCGATATCAACATGGCGCTCGAGTACATGACCAGCGCCTTGAAGAAGCGCTGCACCACTTTTCTGGTGAGCGACTTTATCGACGAGCATGACTACAGCAAGTCATTGTCGATTGCCAACCACAAGCATGACGTCATTGCCGTCCAGGTCTATGACAAGCGCGAGACCCAGTTGCCCGACGTCGGCCTAATGCGCGTGCGCGACGCCGAGCGCGGCACCCTCAAGTGGGTGAACACGGGCAGCAAGCGCGTGCGCGATGCCTACCGCCGCTGGTGGTACAACCAGCAGCAGACGGTCAACTCCACGCTACAGCGCTGCAACGTCGATCTGGCCAGCGTCGCCACCGACGAGGACTACGTGTCGGCCCTGATGGGACTGTTCCAGAACCGGGGAGTCAGAAGTTAGTAATTGCAATTTATATAGTAACTATAATCACTATAGTGACTATCCAACCAATGAAAAAAAATGTGAAACATATCGTGATGACTGCCGTGGTGCTCGTGGCGACCGTGATGGGAGCCATGGGCGGTAACGTCACGTTCAAGGCCAAACTCGACAGCGCCACGCTCATCATGGGCAAGACCACCACGCTGCACCTGGATATCACCCAGGATAAGGACGCGCGCGGTTTCTTCCCTGGCGAACAGCTCGACACGCTCAACGCCATGGTCGAGATCGCCGAGCGGCCAGCGGCCGACACGACCGACCTGGGCAACAACCGCATCCAGATCAACCGTGACCTCATCATCCAGAGCTTTGACTCTGGCCTGTGGGTCATCAAGCCCATCCCCTATGTGATCAATGGTGACACGGCCTACAGCAACCAGTTGTCCCTCAAGGTGCTGCCCGTTGACGTGAGCCAGATGAAGGACATCCACGACATCAAGCCGGTCGAGGACGTGCCCTTCAACCTGCTGGACTGGCTGCCCGACTACTGGTGGGCTTGGCTGCTGGCACTGCTGCTCATCGGCGGCGGCATCTGGGCCTACCGCAAGTATTACAAGAAGGGTATCAATCCGTTGAAGCCCAGCAAGAAGCGCCTGCCTCCATATGAGGAAGCAATCATCAACTTGCAGAACCTCAAGGCCGCCCAGCTGTGGCAACGAGGCCAGGAAAAGGAATACTTCACGGGCCTGACAGACATCCTGCGCGTCTATATCGACCGCCGCTTCGACATCAATGCCGTGGAGATGACCTCGTCCCAGATTATCGATACACTCAAGAAGAACGACGAGACCAGGGCCGTCAACGAGCAACTGGAGATGATTCTCGAGATCGCCGACATCGTCAAGTTTGCCAACGCCCGTCCGCTGGCCGACGACAACGAGGTCGCCTACCAGCGCGCCGTGAACTTTGTCGAGGCCACGCGCCCCGTTGTTGAACAGCCCGATAGTAAAAAGGAGGTGAAGAAATGATGAACCTTGCTCATCCAGGATGGCTGTGGCTGCTGCCCCTGCTGCTCATACCGCTCATCGCGTGGTACATCTACAGCCAGGACAAGAACGAACCCGAGATGAATGTGTCGTCAACGCGCGCATTTGACGGCATCGGCACGAGCTGGAAAGTGTGGCTCAAGCACCTGTCATTTGCCCTCAAGCTGGCGGCACTGGCCTGCCTGATCGTCATCCTGTGCCGACCGCAGACCCGTGACAGCTGGTCCACCAGCGACGTCGAGGGCACCGACATCGTCATCGCCCTGGACGTGTCCACCAGCATGCTTGCCAAGGACTTCTCTCCCAACCGCTTTGAGAGCGCCAAGCGGGTCGCCACCCAGTTTGTCAGTGGGCGCGACCACGACAACATCGGCCTGGTGCTGTTCGCCGGCGAGAGTTTCACCCAGGTGCCCATGACCATGGACAATGCCACGCTGGTCAATGCCATCGGACAGACCGAGATCGGTGCCCTTGAGGACGGCACGGCCATCGGCGACGGCATCGCCACCGCCATCAACCGCATCCGTGACGGCAAGGCCAAGAGCAAGAGCATCATCCTGCTCACCGACGGTTCCAACAACACGGGCGTCGTGGCACCTAACACGGCTGCCGACATCGCCCGCAAATTCGGCATCAAGATCTATACCATCGGCGTGGGCAGCAACGGCACGGCCGACTATCCCGTGGCCATCGACTATGCCGGCAACATCCAGTACCAGCGCATGCCCGTCGTCATCGACGAGGCGACCTTGAAGAACATCGCCGCTACGACCGGCGGCAAGTACTTCCGCGCCACATCGGGCGGCGTGCTGAGCAATATCTTCAAAGAAATCGACCAGCTGGAGAAGACCCACATGGACGTGCAGCGCTTCACCCACACCGAGGACCACTACGAGCCCTGGGCCCTGCTGCTGCTTGGCTTGCTGCTGCTCAGCCTGCTGCTGGATTACACGCTGTTGAGGCACATTCCCTAAACCGGATGTGATGAAAACAGGGACTAAAAAACTAAGGACTAACAAGAAACTATGATCAACTTTGCTCATCCGCAATATTTCTACCTGCTCCTGCTGCTGCCCGCGCTGGTGCTGCTGTTCCTGTGGAACCGCCGCGACCGCAACAAGCGGCTGCAGCGATATGGCAAACGGGCTTCTATCGAGCCGTTGATGCCCGAGGTGTCACGCTACAAGCCGTGGATACGCCTCGCGCTGGAACTCCTGTTGCTCACGATGGTCATTGTGGTCCTGGCCCGTCCTCGTGCCGGTGCCAGCAAGTCCACGACCCAAGTGCATGGCATCGAGGTGATGGTCGCTGTCGATGTGTCCAACTCGATGAATGCCTCCAGCACCGACAATCCCCAGGACGTGAGCCGCCTGCAACGTGCCAAGATGATCTTGCAGAAGCTCATCGACCGCCTCGATAACAACAAGGTGGGCCTCATCGTGTTTGCCGGCAATGCCTACATGCAGATGCCAATGACCAGCGATGCCGCCTCGGCCAAGCTGTTCCTCAACGGCATCAACACCAACATGGCTCCCACCCAGGGCACCGCCATCGGTGCAGCCATCAATCTGGCCTTGAACGGCTTTTCCCAGAGCAAGAAGTCACAGAAGGCCATCATCATCATCACCGACGGCGAGAACTTTGAGGACGATGCCGTCGGCGCTGCCAAGGAAGCCGCCAAGATGGGCGTACACGTCAATGTCATCGGCGTGGGATCCACGACCGGTGCCCCGATCCCCATGGAGGGAGGCTACTTGACCGATGACAGCGGCAACCCCGTCACCACCTACCTCAACGAGAAAATGGCCCAGCAGATTGCCGATGCCGGCGACGGCGTCTATATCTCGGGCACCGCTGCCGATGCCGTCTCCACCCTGCACGAGACCCTCGACAAGCTGGCCAAGAGCGACCTGGCAACTGTGAGCTACACCCAGCACGACGAGCAGTTCCCGGTGTTTGCCACGCTGGCATTGCTGCTCCTGCTGGCCCTGCTGCTCCTGCTGGAGCGCAAGAATCCGTGGCTCAAGAAGTATAATTTCTTCACCAAGGAGAATAAAGAAAACACGACTGTCAACAATGAAACGACCGATGAAGATAAAAAAGACCGGTAACTCGCTCAGGCTGTTACTGGCGGCAGTGCTTATTGTCTTGCTGCCGATGGGCAATCCTGCGATGGCCCAGGGCAAGGCACCCAAGATGACCAAGAAGGAACGGGTGGCCCTGCGCAACGGCAACAAGCTGTATGAGAAGAAACGCTATGCCGAGGCGGAGGTCGAGTACCGCAAGGCCCTTCAGGCCAACCCTGCCAGCGAGAAAGCCCAGTTCAACCTGGCCACCGCCCTCATGCGCCAGGGCAACGTGAACGCCCAGCAGGACGATGAGAAGAACCCGATGAACCAGGCCGAGGGCATCCTCACCAATCTGGCCAAGGGTGCCCAGGACAAGCAGCTGCGTGGCAAGGCTTGCTACGACCTGGGCAACATTGCCTATGGCCGACAGGACTACGGCAAGGCCGTGGAGTTCTACAAGCACGCCCTGCGCTGCAACCCCGACGACGACCAGGCCCGCCACAACCTGCGCCTGGCCCAGCTCAAGAAACAGCAACAGGACAAGAACAAAGACAATAAAGACCAGAACAAGGATCAAAACAAGGATCAGAACAAGGATCAGAACAAGGATCAGAACAAAGACCAAAACAAGGACCAGAATAAGGATAAGGACAAGCAGAATCAAGATCAGAACAAGGACAAACAAGATCAAGATAAGCAAAACCAGAACCAAAATCAGAATCAGGACAAACAACAACAGCAGCAGGGCGGCATGAGCCAGCAGAATGCTGAGCAGGTGCTCAAGGCCATGCAGGATCGTGAACGCGCCACCCAGCAGCGCATCAACGCACAGCAGGCCCAGCAGCAGCGCCACGAGCGCCAGCGCACCAACCGCAAGTGGTAACACGACCAGGCTGTTACAGTCCAGAACAACTATCAACGAGGCAATGAAGCGCATCATCAACATAGCAATCCTGCTCTTGACCGTCATGGCGGCCCATGCGGCGGCAACGTTCACTGTCGAGGCTCCGCGTCAGGTGGCCGAGGGCGATAGATTCAGCATCACGTTTGTGCTCAACAATTGCGAGGGCAGCAATTTCAGCCCGCCCGAGGTAACTGGGGCCAAGGTCATCTATGGACCCGCCGTTTCTCACAGTTACAGTTCGTCTTGGGTCAACGGCAAGTCGAGCAGCAGCTCCAGCGAGGAATACACGATGACCTACAGGGCCACCGCTACGGGTAAGTGCCACGTGGGGACAGCATCCATCGTGGCTGGAGGCAAGCGCATGGCGACAAAGGCATTTACCATCGACGTGCTGCCCTCGGGCAGCCATCCCAGCCGTCAGTCCCAGCAAACGCCCGGCGCCCCCACCCCCTACAGCGACCCGATGACCCAGACGGCCGACAAGGAGGTGAGCGGCAAGGACCTGTTCGTGCGCATCGAGATGAGCAAGCCGCGCGTCTATGAACAGCAGGCGGTCGTCTGCACCATCAAGCTCTACACCAAGTACCAGATCTCGCAGTTCATGCCCACGATCCAGCCCTCGTTTGACGGCTTCCTCATCGAGGAAATTCCAGTCCAGCCGGCACTCAACAAGGTGGAGACGCTCAATGGTGAGCGCTACATGACGGCTATCCTCAAGAAGTGCATCCTCTACCCGCAGCAGAGCGGCAACCTGACCATCACGTCGGGCAACTACGACGTGAGCGTCGTGCAGTTCGACACGTTCAAGAGCATCTTCGGTTCCATCTCCAAGCCCATTGAGAAGGACCTCAAGGTGACCAGCAACAAGGCCACCGTCCACATCC
>JAFTFA010000232.1 GCA_017449785.1 Muribaculaceae bacterium
GACAACGCCACCGCAGCTGCTGACAGCAAGAAGACGACCCTCGTGGCCTATTTCTCGGCCAGTGATGCCCACATCACCGCCCAGGTGGCCAAGACGCTTGCCGAGGCAACTGATGCAGACCTGTTTGAAATCGTGCCCGAACAGGTGTATACCGCCGAGGACCTTGACTGGCGCAACGAGCAGAGCCGCTCAACCATCGAGATGAAGGACTCGACGGCCAGGCCCGCCGTTGCCAGCAAGGTTGAGAACATGGACCAGTACACGACCATCTATGTGGGCTTCCCCATCTGGTGGTACACCGCCCCGCGCATTGTCAATACCTTCCTGGAGCAGTACAACCTGGAGGGAAAGACGATCATTCCGTTTGCCACGTCTGGCGGCAGTGACATGGGCAAGAGCGGCGAGGACTTGCAGAAGGCCAGCGCTCCCAAGGCCAACTGGATTCTTCCGGGCAAAGTGCTGAACGGCAATCCTCCCGTCGATAGCCTGAAGGCTTGGGTCGAGACGCTGAAGTAAAGGCTCTCGATTACCGAGGCAGAGCCTCGGCCCACGGGACAGGTCGCGTGGCAGGGCGCGTGACAGGACACAACGAGACATAAAGCAACAGCGGGTGGTTCCATTTGGGGCCACCCGCTGTTGCGGTAGGATAACTGGCGGTATCGATTAACCGAAGTTGTCGTAGTGGATCGACGAGGGATCAACGCCCAGGGAGTCGAGCACGTCGTTGACGGTCTTGCTCATCATGGCCGGGCCGCACATGTAGTACTCGCAGTCCTCGGGAGCCTCGTGCTGGCCGAGGTAGGTGTCGCGCATCACGGGAGCGACAAAGCCGGCTGTGTACTTCACTCCAGCCTCGTCGGCCACGGGATCGGGACGGTCGAGGGCGAGATGGAAGTGGAAGTTGGGGAAGTCCTTCTCGAGCTGCAAGAAGTCTTCCAGGTAGAATACCTCGCTCAGCGATCGAGCGCCATAGAAGTAGTGCATCTCGCGGTCGCGGCAGTTGAGGGTGCGGGTCATGTGCAGAATCTGTGCACGCAGGGGGGCCATGCCGGCGCCACCGCCCACCCAGATCATCTCTTTCTTGCTGTCGAAGATGGGGTGGAAGTCGCCGTAGGGGCCGCTCATGATGACCTTGTCACCGGGCTTGAGCGTGAAGATGTAGCTCGATGCGATGCCGGGCATCACGTCCATGAAGCCGGTTGCGGGCTTGGGCTTGAGGGGCGGGGTAGCGATGCGCACGGTGAGCATGAAGCGATCGCCCTCGGCGGGATAGTTGGCCATCGAGTAGGCGCGCACGGTAGCCTCGTCGTTGCGGCACTTGAGGCTGAACATGCCGAATTTCTCCCACGTGGGCAGGTACTCGCCGAGTGACTCCTTGTCGATGTCCTTGTCGTAGTCCATCTCGTACTCGGGAATCCTGATCTGGGCATAGCTGCCGGGGATGAAGTCCATGTGTTCGCCTGGGGGCAGGGCTACGATGAACTCCTTGATGAACGACGACACGAGCTTATTGCTCACGACGGTGCATTCATATTCCTTGACCGAGAGCACGCTGTCGGGCACCTGGATGGCCAGGTTGTCCTTGACCTTGACCTGGCACCCCAGTCGCCAGTGGTCCTGCTGCTCCTTGCGGGAGAAATGTCCCGTCTCGGTGGGCAGGATCTGGCCACCGCCCTCGGTGACCTGTACCTTGCACTGGCCGCAGCTACCCTTACCGCCGCATGCGCTCGAGAGCATGACGCCATTCTCGTGCAGCGTGTTGAGCAGGGTGTTGCCGCTGGTGACTTCCAGCTCCTTGGTTCCGTTGTTGATGTTGATTTTTACTTTGCCCGACGGCACGAGGTAGTGCTTGGCCACGAGCAGCAGGATGACGAGCAACAGGGTGAGCACCAGGAACACCAGTGCGCTCGCCAGTACCGTTGTTGATGTGTTGGCTAACAATAGTATCATAGTGTTGTGTCCTCCTTTATCCTAATTTAATGCCCAGGAAGCTCATGAAGGCGATGCCCATGAGTCCAGTAATGATAAACGCGATGCCCACGCCGCGCAGGGGCTTGGGAATGTCACTGTAGGCGAGTTTCTCGCGGATGGCGGCGATGCCGACGATGGCGATGAGCCAGCCGATACCCGATCCCGCGCCATAGACGGTGGCTGTCCATGCCGATGAGAAGTCGCGCTGCTGCATGAACAGGGCGGCACCCAGGATGGCGCAATTCACGGCGATCAAGGGCAAGAAGATGCCCAGCGAGGCATAAAGCGATGGCGAGAATTTCTCGACAGCCATCTCGACCAGCTGGGTGGCCGATGCGATGACGGCAATGAACAGGATGAGTGCCAGGAAGCTCAGGTCCACGCCCTCGAGGGCAGGACTGAGCCACGTGAGGGCGTTCTCTTGCAGGACGTACTTGTTGAGCAGGAAGTTGATGGGAACGGTGACCACCAGCATGAAGGTGACCGCGATGCCCAGGCCGAAGGCCGTCTTCACATTCTTGGACACAGCCAGGAAGGAGCACATGCCCAGGAAGTAGGCAAATATCATGTTGTCGATGAATATCGACTTGATAAACAGATTGAGTTCTTCCATTTTTCTCTAGTGAATTGAATGGTTAAACATGCTCATATTACTGCTCTTGCAGGTCCTTGTTGCGTGCGCGGTGTACCCAGATGATGCAGCCCAGCGTGA
>JAFTFA010000233.1 GCA_017449785.1 Muribaculaceae bacterium
AAGTCGATGGCAGGATGGCTATCAATCGGCTGGAAAGTTTCACGGTTTCCAAGCCATCGCACCAGTAGAAGGCACCCTGGCCCAGATAGTCCACCGACTCGGGAATGACAACATCGACCAGCTTGTCACAGTCCCTGAAAGCCTCGTCCTCGATTCTCGTGACCGACGCTGGCAAGTCGATGGTGGTCAGGCCGCTGCCGTGGAAGCACCGGTTGCCGATGGTCTTTACTGTCGAGGGCAGCTCGATGGTTGTCAGTGAGCGACAGTCATTAAACAGGCCGTTGCTCAGGGTCTCAATTCCACTGGGGATATTGACGCTCTTCAGTCGGATACACCCCGCAAAGGCATAGTTCCCGATTGACTGGACCGTAGCCGGCAGGGTGATAGTCAACACGCCGTCACAATGATTGAAGGCCTCGTTGCCGACAGCGGTGACGGCGGCACGACGGACACCACCGAACATGGTCACCGAGTCGGGGATCACCACGTTGCCGCTATAGCCGCCGAAACTGTTGCTCTTGTAGGTCACACACAGCGTCCCGTCGTCCTGGATGTTGTAGTAGATATTGTCCAGAACGAAGTCGTAGGGGAAGGCCCCCAGTGCCATGCACATCATTACCAGGAATGTGCTCAGTCGAGAAGTATAGATTTTAAGTTTCATCATCGTTTTTAAATGTTATGCGCTCATGCATCTAAGGCAGTCACCAACGACTCCCATGATTTGCAAAATTACAACCATTCATTGAATAAACCAAGGGAAACGGCCACATTCTGACTTCATTTTAACATTTGCAAAATACTGATTATCAAGCATCTAAAAAATAAAAAGTTCATTTTGGCTCATTTTGGGGGCAAACGGGTTTTCAGCGACTGAAAAATACATTAATTTTGCGACCAAATCAACCAATTCATGCTCATGAAGACCCAACATCTCATTATCCCCATCCTAGTCCTGTCATGGCTGCTCACGGGCTGCCGTCACGACAATGCCACCATGGAGCAGCTGCAATACCTCGACTCGCTGGTCAACCATCAGGGAGAAGGCGAGGCCCTGCCCCTGCTGCAACAGATCAAGCCCGAGAGTCTCGACAAGGAGGCCCGAAACTTCTACATGCTCACGCTCACCATGGCACAATACAAGAACTACCTGCCCTTCACGAGCGACTCGGCCATCAGCGAGGTCGTGCAGCATTACAGCCACTCGGACGACAAGGTGATGTACCAAAAGGCCCTCATTGCGCAGGGGTGCGTCAACGAGGACCTGGGCAACCTGGAGAAAGCCGTGGAAATCTACCATCGGGCCGAGGCCCTGGAGCCGATACCCGACTCGGCCAGCACCGCCTATGCCAAGATGCGGCTGGCCAACCTGTACCACAAGCAATATGACGCTGCCGAGGCCACGATTGCCAGCAAGTATACCGAGGCGGCCAGGCTGTTCCGCGCGCTGGGAGAGAAGCACTACGAGATGGTGTGCCTCAACGAGTTAGGCGCGCTTTACCGTTCCATCGACAGCAAGCAGGACAGCGTGCCCATCGTCATCAACCGGGCCCTTGAGCTGGCCAAGGATGACAAGGATCCCTATTTCCTGTTTGACGGCAACTACGCTCTGTCCGAGTTCTACACATTAATTAAAAATGACTACAGGCGAGGGGCCGACTATGGGGTCAAGGCCATCAACATTGCCGGGGAGCAGATCGAGCACCCGCGGGCGCACTATGCCACGGCCCAGGCCTACCTGAACCTGGGCAAGAGGGATTCGGCCCTCTACTACATGAGGCACGCCCCCGCGATGACAAGCATCAAGGACACCGTCACCTATTACTGGACGATGGCCAAGATAGCCAAGCATGACCGCAACTGGGAAGAATACATCCGCTACTATGACCTGAGCAACAGCATCTCGGACTCACTGCTGTCGTCGGGCCTCAATCACCGCCTGCTGGCCGTGGAGAAGAAATATGACCTGCAACTGGCCGAGTTGAACCACGTTAAGAACGAGTTGAAGTTCAGGGGCGTCATGCTGGTGGTAGCATTGCTGGCATTGTTGACGCTGGCCCTGGTTTTCCTGGTGTGGCGTTACCGCAACCGCCTCAAGATGAAGCAGCAGGAGGCCGACCTGCTCAGGGCCGACCTGGACGGCTCACTGGCCAGCCTGCAACGGATGCAGACGACCATCGACGACTACGAGCAGAACCTGAAGGCGGCACAGGCCGAGTTGAAGGGCAACGAGACAGAAATTGCCGCTCTGCAAGCCAAGCATGACCACAGCAACGAGATGCGCGCCATCGTCGACGGCCAGATCAAGATCATCCATGAGTTGCTGCAATCTTCCTACGAGATGGACGGTTCCAAGTTCGCCGCCAAATTCGCCGCCATGATGAGTATGCCCGAGGAGGCCGATGTGCCCACTTACTGGAGCCACCTGCAAGCCCTGGTCAACGACCTGTATGGCAACGTGCTGGTGGCGGCCCAGGAACGTGCCGGCGGCACGCTCAACGACAGCGAGGTAAACTACCTGGCACTGTACTGCTGCGGATTCTCCCGCACGGTCATCATGATCTGCATGAAGTACAGCAGCACCGGCACCGTTTCCAACAAGAAGTCCCAGATCGCCCGCAAACTCAACGTGGACAACCTCGACACCTTTGTCAATCCCTACCGCGTGAGGAGGGAGGAGAGTGAAGTGAATAGTGAGGAGTGAGGAGCGAGGTCTTCACCACCCGAACAGACGACAGGCCCCCTCTCCACCCTACTCTCTACTCTCTACTCTCTACACC
>JAFTFA010000234.1 GCA_017449785.1 Muribaculaceae bacterium
ACATCAGCGACGTGACCGACCTCATCAATTACCTGTTGAAGGGCAACGCATCGGCCATCAATCTGGCAGCAGCCGACGCTGACGGCGACGGCAACTGCAACATCAGCGACGTGACCACCCTCATCAATTACCTGTTGAGGCACTGATCACCCGTCTTAATGCAATAAGTAACGCGGGGCAGCCACTTGAAAAGGCTGCTCCGCGTTACTTTATGGTCATGGCTCACCAGGCGACGCCCTGGGGCCGATAGATCATAACTTGATGATGGACCGTCAGAAGGGACGGCGGCCACCGAAGCCACCAGGACGACCGCCGGGGCCAAATCGGCCAGGACCGCCGAAGTCGTCGTTCTTGCTCTTGGGCTGCTCACCCTTCTTGAAGGTGGTGAAACGATAGGTGAAGGTCACCATACCGTAGCGGCCCAGCGAATTGTAGATGACGTCCTCGATGTAGTCACCGGTGATGTTGCGGTTCACGTTCTTGCGCTGACCCAGGATGTCATAGACCGACACCGTCACAGCAGCCTGCTTGTCACGCAGGAACTGATAGGCCAGCGAGCCGTTCCAGATCCACTGGTTGGTGTTGTAACCGCTGGTATAACCGCTAGTGCTGCTGTAACGCAGGTCAGTGCTGATAACCAGGCCGAAAGGAGCCGAGTAGGTGCCGTTGAACATTCCGCCCCAGGTGTGGATATTGCGCGTGGTGGACTTGAGCACCGAGTTGGTGGTATTCTGGAAACCATAGGTGGGACGGATCTCAAGATCAAATACGCCCGTGCGGAAGGCCAGACCAGGCGAATAGTTGAGGCGCAAGGTGTTGCTGCGGTTCTCAACATCGTTGGTGATGCTCTTGGTCACGCCGTAGCGCCCAAACAGGTGGCTGGTGAAGTACCACGTCTTCTGGCTGCCGAAGGGGAAACTCAACATGTTCATCGCCATGGCACTCCACACGCCGCCCACGTTGGCATAGCTCATGTAGCGGGCACCGGTAGACTCATCGGTGGAGACCGTCGAGACGATGCTGTTCTGTGCAAAATCGATGTTGGCCATCGCCATGATGCTGCGCTGGGCACCCTGGGCAAAGTCACCGAACCGGATGTTGATGTTGTGGTTGAAGGTGGCCTTCAACTCAGTGTTACCGGTAACCACATTGAGCGGGTAGATCCAGTCGGCAACGGGCTGCAACTGGGTGATGCTGGGCTGCTGGGCACGCATGCGGTAGAAGACGTTCATGTTGCGCGTGTCACTGAACTTGTAGCGGAAACGGGCATAGGGGGCGACCGACCAGGCCCAACGCTCGGCGATGTTGCGGGCGCTGTTGATGAGGTCCTCACTCTTGGACATGGCGCTATTGACCGAGAAGCCCACATTGAGGTTATAGGCCTTGCGCACCTGGCGGAAACCGGCCGAGAACTCCTGGTTGAAGAACGTGTTGCGGAAGCTGTTGCTCAACGACTCGTTCCACTCCTGGTCGGTGACGGTGCCGACAGGCCAGACGCCCTGGCGCTCGTTGTCATAGACCATCTTGTCGCTCGTGGTGTAGCGATAGTTGCCACGGTAGGAGAATTCCAGGAAGCGGGCATTCTTGACGTTGCCGATGGGTTCGGTCCACGACAAGCGACCCGTCACGCTATGGGTCTTGCGGCGGTTGTTGGCCGTCTGGTCGATGAGCTGGTTATTCTCGGACAAGAGGTAGTAGGTGTTGTCGGTATAGGTGTCGGCATCCTCACGCACGTTGCTGTAAGAGTAGTTGAGCATCAACGACTGGCTGCGGCCCGGATGACTGGCCACCTTGTGATTATAGATCAGGCGTGCGCCCCACTCATAGCTCTTGCCGTCGTTCTTGAAGTTGCTCAAGCTGCGGTTCACGCGTGTCAAGGCCGCATCACCGGCCCTGGTGAGCGACGAGTCACCACGCTCGCTCTTGTTGAAATTGAACGAGAAGTTGGGGCGGAAGTCGATGGTGTTGTTGCTGTCCACCTCCCACTTGAGGCGGAAGTCACCACGCAGGTTGTGCCCCTTGTCGCGGGCAGCAGTGCTGGCATCGTAGTAGCTGACCGAGTCGGCGAGCAGGTTCTGGCGCGCAGTGTTGGTGCGCGTGTCGCGGTCGCTGTGGCTGTACATGATGTCACCGCCGATGCGGAAGTGGTCATCCTCCTTGCTGCCGATGTTGAAGTTGAGGCCGGCATACTGTGAGGTGGTCACGCCACGATCACCGCCGAAGCGCTGGAACCGCCCCGAAGCCCCGTCACCGAAGCCCAGGTTGTTCACATTGTTGCCGCCGCCCAGGAGGGTCAACTGGTTGCCGTCGCGGAAGTGGTTGATCATCACGTTGCCGGCATAGCGATCGTCGGTGCCATAGCCAGCATTGATGGTGCCGAACCAACCGTTGTTCATACCCTTCTTGACCGTGAGGTTGATGACGGTCTCGTCATCACCGTCGTCCACACCCGTCAGCCGGGCCAGGTCACTCTTGCGGTCGATGACTTGGAGCTTGTTGACCATATCGGCAGGGATGTTCTTGCTGGCCACCGTCGGGTCGTCGCTGAAGAATTCCTTGCCGTCGATGAGGATCTTCTTCACCTCCTTGCCGTTGGCGGTAATCTTGCCGTCGGTGCCGACCTCGACGCCGGGCAGGCGCTTCAACAGGTCCTCGACGACGGCATTGGCCTGGGTCTTATAGGTGTCGGCATTAAACTCGATGGTGTCCTCCTTGACGGTGATGGGGCTCTTGACGCCCACGACGACGGCCTCCTTGAGCATGATGGTGTTGGGATCCATCTTGACCACGCCGATGTTCACGTCACGGCCGTCCTCGCCGACGGTGACATGCTTGATGACATCGTTGTAACCCAAATAGGTAAAACGCAGCAGATACCTGCCCGCCTTGACGCCCTTGATGTTGAAGACACCGTTCATGTCGGTCGTGGTACCCTTGACCATCGTGCTGTCCTTGTTGGCCATGAGCAACTTCACTGTTGCCTCGATGAGCTCGGTAGTATCCTGGGAATCCACCAGCACGCCGTTGATGACGGCGGCATGGGCCCTCACGGGGAGCAAGCAAAACAATGCTACTAGAATAAATGCGATCTTCTTCATGATGTGTTCGCGTGTGAATATATATGATGTGTTATTGATGGTGCAAATTTACTAGAAAGCAGTAAAACGGAGCAAAAAAATTAGATGATTTCACCTTTTTTATAGACGAATGCGGCCTCAATTTCAGCCTTATACAAGAAACTTGGAAAATCATTTGCCCTTTTGCCCTTTTTATCGTACATTTGCGGGAAAGAATGAAATTGATATACCAATTACTATGAGCAAAGTGATTATCATCGGTTGCGGTGGTGTAGGCACCGTGTGCGCCCACAAGTGCGCCCAGAACCCTGACGTGTTTAACGAGATCGTGATTGCTTCGCGCAACCGCGACAAGTGTGATGCCGTGGCCCATGCCATCGGCAAGGACAACATCACTACCGACCAGGTGGATGCCGACGACGTGGACCAGCTCGTGGCCCTGCTGGAGCGTCACAAGCCCGACATGGTCATCAACCTGGCACTGCCCTATCAGGACCTGACGATCATGGAGGCATGCCTGCGCTGCGGCGTGAACTACCTGGACACGGCCAACTATGAGCCGCGCGACGAGGCCCACTTTGAGTACAGCTGGCAATGGGCCTACAGGGAGCGCTTTGAGCAGGCCGGACTGACCGCCATCCTGGGCTGCGGCTTTGACCCGGGCGTGAGCGGCGTCTATACCGCCTATGCCGCCAAGCACCACTTCGGCGAGATGCAGACGCTGGACATCGTGGACTGCAACGCCGGCAACCACGGCAAGGCATTCGCCACCAACTTCAACCCCGAGATTAACATCCGCGAGATCACCCAGAAGGGCCGCTACTGGGAGAATGGCAAGTGGGTCGAGACGGGCGCCCTAGAAATCCACAAGCCCCTCACCTACCCCATGATCGGTCCGCGCGAGAGCTACCTGATGTACCACGAGGAGCTGGAGTCGCTGGTGATCAACTTCCCGACCATCAAGCGTGCCAGGTTCTGGATGACCTTCGGCGAGGAGTACCTCACCCACCTGCGCGTGATCCAAGACATCGGCATGGCCAGCATCGAGCCTATCAACTACCAGGGCATGGACATCGTGCCGCTGCAATTCCTCAAGGCCGTGCTGCCCAACCCGCAAGACCTGGGCGAGAACTACACGGGCGAGACGAGCATCGGCTGCCGCATCAGCGGTACCGACAAGGAGGGCAAGCCGTTGACCTACTACATCTACAACAACTGTGACCACCATAAGGCCTATGAGGAGACCGGCATGCAGGCCGTGAGCTACACCACGGGCGTACCCGCCATGACGGGTGCCATGATGTTCCTCAAGGGACTGTGGAAGAAGCCCGGCGTTCACAACGTCGAGGAGTTTGACCCCGATCCGTTCCTGGAAGTGCTCAACAAGCAGGGCCTGCCCTGGCACGAGCAGTTCAACATCGATCTGGAAGCCTAAAAACAGGCCACACAACGGCATCAAGTGAAATCACCGCCAACCATGACGCATCGTGGCTGGCGGTTTTTTCTTGTTACCTCATTCAAGTTCTTAAGTGCTAGCACTTAAGAACTTGAATGAGTAGGGAGTAGAGAAGATAAATCTTCATGGGCCTATCAGTTTGAGCTGGAAGTCGAGCCCTTCCCTACACCATACACTATACACTATACACCTCAAGTTTTTAAAGTCACTTTAAAAACTTGAATTACCTCTCCTATCGCTGGGGGAAAAGGGCGATGAGCCGCTCGTCGGCGGCACACCAGGGCAAGGAGGACAGTTCCGCCCACGGTAGCCAGCGGCTGGCGGCATGCTCGCGCATGACAAAATCGGTGCTGGAGGCCGTGCAGCGATAGGCTGCCAGCGTGATGGTGAAATCGGGATAGTCGTGGGTGACAGTGGCCAGCAGCTCGTGGACCTTGACGTCGAGGTTCATCTCCTCGAGCAACTCGCGGTGAACGGCCTGCTCGGGAGTCTCGCCCGGCTCAATCTTGCCGCCGGGAAATTCCCACAGGTGGCTCGTGTAGGGGTAACGGGTCACACCGCGCTGCATGCACAGCACCTTGCCGTCCACCTCGATGACGGCAGCCACGACATGGTAATGCTTGGAGGCGGCCATCACTTGATCAATTGCTTGCCGGCATCCTGCCATGCCAAGACACCACCGTCCAGGTTGGTGACCTTGAAGCCCTGGGCTGCCAGCAGGCTGGCGGCGCGGGCGCTGCGGCGGCCACTGCGGCAATAGACGCCGACGGGTCTCGCGGGATCGAGTACGGCCTTGGCCTTCTCCACAAAGTCATCCTCGTTCACGTCAACGAGCACGGCCCACGCGATGCGGCCCTCCTCATATTCCTCCTGGGTGCGCACGTCGAGCAACTGGATGGCCGACTCGTCGATCAGGGCCTCAAACTCCTCGACGCTCACTGTGGTGAACTGCGGCATGGGCAGTTCCTTCTTGTTACCCCCGCCACGGGTGAAGATTCGCGCGCAGGACACGGCCAGAATCGTCACGACAGCGAGCAATAACATCGACTTGATGTTTATCATCAGAATGATCATTTTCTATGGTCTGTGTACTTTTTTGGCGCAAAGGTACAATTTTTTTCATGACCAAGGTCATTCTGTAGCCGTCTGGCACAGTTTTTGCAAGGTTTTTTTATCGTGAAAAACGCATTCAACCATTTTTTCTGACCAATTTTTTGAGCCCATGCCACAAGATGGCAGAGGCCGAAACTAACTTTGCTCCACGAAGCAAAGCCAAGAAGTGTCCTTAGGAAAAATGATGACCGTTGAACTGCCACCAGCTTCCCGCGCTCCACACCCGAGGCTTCCCCACCACCCCGAGCGGGCACCGATGAAATAGTCGGACTGCGTCTTGATGAATTGTTTAAAAACCGTTTTATTTACCGCATTACTCACTATTAAACAAATTAAAAAGCATCATGATGACTACTATTACTACTACTTCCTTCACGACCTACAACCGCATCCACAACTACTTGTACAACAAGAACATCGAGTGCTGGTGTGACTTGGAGAACCTTAGCGTCACCTTCTTCAACCTGTCCCGCCAGGAGACCGACGAACTGTTGAAGAAGCTCGTCAAGCACTTCCACTTGACACCCGCCACGACCGACTGCACCCTCGCCGCCTAGCACGGCACACTAGACTTGGACTTGACCCCACAAGAGCACCTGAGCCCGCATGACTTGCGTTTTTTCAAGTCATGCGGGTTCATTATTCATAAAAAAACACTACCTTTGCGCCACTATAAACCTACACTGGCGTGTATCAACATCCTACATCATCAATGAATATGAATCAATTTTCTAGATTGGTCCTTGTTTTCTTGTTAATGCTGTCAGCGGGCAGTGCCGTCGCCCAATACTATAGCGGCGACCACAGTTTCGACGGTGAGAACAGGAACGAGGTATCGGCCTCATTGACCACGGGCAAGAACATCATTACCGGCCCTTGCATCGGCAACACCATCCACTACAAGCACTACTTCAACAATCACTGGAGCATCGACGGCGGTGCCAACTTGCAGTACACCAAGGAGCTGTATGGTTTCAAGGCCAAGGCCGAATATCACTTCAAGGTCAAGTCGTTCCACATGTTCGCTTCGGGTGAATACATGTTCAACCACTATCACCGCTTCAACACCAACGAGAACGTGGGCAACCTGTCGATACGCTTTGAGCGCGGCTACTGGGACATCACCCTGGGCGGCTCGCTCATCGGCTACAACATGATGGGAGACCACTATACCGAGCCGCTGACACTCACCTTCGGAGCACACGCCACCCTGCGTCCCCGCACCAACCGCTGGAACGTGGGCCTGCTGTTCCGCAACTATGACGACTTCTACTACGAGAACTGGAACATCAACTGGGGACTGGACTTCTATTACAGATTCAATCCAAGATGGAAACTCTTCGGCGAGTTTGACATCCGCCCGGCGGGCTCAATGAGCCAGCTGGCCAGCAAGTATGAGACAATAGGCAAAGTAGGATTAATTTATCGATGGAAATAACTATGAAGAAGATCATATCATATAGCCTGATGGCAACCATGCTGCTTGCGGCAAGCGCAACGTTCTCATCGTGCGAGAAAGTGAGTCCACAGGGCGTGCTCATGGGTAACACCAGTGTCGATGACCGCGTGAAGCAGTCACTGGTCAACTATTCCTATATAGACGTCGCCCTAGACAAGATCCTACCCAACGACATGGGCGAATACTCATTTCTGGTAGGTAGCGACAGCCACATCACCATCGACCCCGGGCGATTGACCGAGATGCTGGAAACGGGCATGGAACATGGTGACTTGTTCTACTGCCACCTGGGCGACCTGGCCGACACCAAGGCTGAGTATTACTATAACACCGATAGAGCCCTGGGGTGGTTCAAGAAGCAATGGATGGAAAAATATGTCACACGCGTCACCGATGAGGCCGTCGGTGAGGGAGTGGAATATTACATCGACCGTCGCACGGGTGACTCAGGCACATGGGACGAATTCCGCATCCCGTTCTACCCGGTGGTAGGCAACCACGACATCACTCACAACGGTTGGGCCCTGTTCAGCGATTTGTTCAAGACGTCCTTCTATGAATTCACCGTTCAAATGGGCGAGAACGGCCCGATTGACCGCTTTATCTTCATCGATTCGGCCAACGGCACCCTAGGTGAGTTCCAGATTGATGAGATCGAGAATGGTGTCTTCCAGCGTGACAAGAAGGAGATCCGCAACACGTTTGTATTCACCCATACCAACATCTTCCGCCCCAGCTACAACGAGTTTGCCTCGACCTACTGCCGCGAGGAGCTGTATTACCTGCTCGACAAGCTGGCCGACTGGAAGACGACGATCATGTTCTGCGGCCATGTCCACGCGTGGGACGACCGCATGTTTGGCGGCGTGCGTCACATCACCATGCCGTCGATGAACTTTGTCGATCACCCCAACGGTGGCGACGACCTGCTGGTGCGCATCACCGTCAAGCAAGACGGTACCTACAAGCTGGACCGCGTGGGTCTCTACTCCAAGCAACGCTCCAAGGAAGAGCTTGAAAGTGACGGTTACAAGACCAGCACCAAATAATAAAGGATTGCCCCCACTGACACGATTGTGATTGAGTATCGGCCAATTGGTTTTGATGACCTGGACATTATCCACAATTACCTGCTGTGGGAAGATGTGCAGGGCTGCGAATGGAGCGACGTGAACCTGCTCACGTGGAACCACTATGGGCTGGAATATGCCATCGTCAAGGGATACCTGGTGCTACGGTTTGTCTATCACGGCCAGTACACCCACACCATGCCGCTGCCACCCGTGCCCCCGGGGATAGAGCATCCGCGCCTGGCCGAGGCGGGCGACGGCTGCCTGGAATGTGTCATCCGCGAGCTGCGCGACGAGTGCTTTGCCCATCATCAGCCCTTCAGCATCATCAACCTCAACCAGCAGGGCATCGACTTCCTGCAACAGACCTTTCCGGGCGAGTTTGACTTCAGTGAGCCGTTGACCGATCGTTATGACTACATCTGCCTGAAGGAGAACATCATCAACCTGCCGGGCCATGCCCTGCGTCCCAAGCGGCAGCACCTGTCCCAGTTCCCCAAGTTCTACCCCGACCACGAGTACCGCCCGCTGGAGCCCTCGATGTTCCCCCAGTGCCTGACGCTCTTGCAGCAGTGGAGCGACAATGCCGAGGCCCTGGGACACATGCAGGGAGCCGACAGCAAAGTGATGGAACATGAATCCATCACCCAGGTGTTCAACAATTGGGAGCGTTTTGGGGCCATCGGCGGTGCGCTGTATGTCGATGGCAAGATGGTGGCCTTCACCTATGGCGTGGGCATCAATGGCAACACGTTCGACCTGTGTGTCGAGAAAGGTGACATCAACTACAAGGGGGTCTATACCGTCGTGCGCCACCACTTCATGCAGCAGATTCCCGAGCGATACACCTACATCAACCTGGAAGAAGACATGGGCCTGCCAGGGCTGCGGCGCGCCAAGTCGTCCTACCATCCCGCCTACCAGATCAAGAAAGATAGTGCCGTGTCCCGCTCGGAGCGGACCCGCATCGAAGATAAACGCAAGCGTCAAGGCGTGCGCGAGTTGATGAAGACGGTATTCAACGACCGCGACGAGGCGCTTGACATCTTCTTTTCACGGGTTTACACCCCTGCGGGCAACTATAGCCGCGAACAAGAGGGGCAGATTGTATCGGCCGCCCAAGCCCTGCCCTACCCCCTGCGCTACCACGACCAGCAGACCGATGCAGTCTATCTCTATGCCGTGGGCACCCTGCCCGAGTGGCGCGGACGACACCTGATTTCACGTCTGTTCAAGTACATGCACCGCGGCCTGTTGTGCCAGGGCAAGACATTTGCCACCTTGCTCATTGAGCAGGACGGACTCCAGCCGATGTATGAGAAACTGGGGTATGCCCAGGTAGGCAACGCGCCCTTGATGGACAGCGATGTGGTGGAAAACGGGTTTGAGGCTTTTGACCAATGGCAGTCGTCACGTCCTGCCGTCCTGCTCCACGACAATGAATCATGGAAGACGCTGGAAGCCTATAGCCGCTTTGACAAATCCTATTATCTGGTGAAGCCCCACTACAAGGGCATGGTGCGTGTTATCAATGTCATGAAGGCCCTTGAACTCTATGCTGCAGCTCATCGCGAACTCACCCTCTCGTTGAGAATTACGGGCGACGACCACCTGTGCGAAAACAACGGCTGCTATGCTATCAAGGACGGTACCGTCTGCCGTAGCACTTGTAACATCGACGGCTTCACGCCGCTGACCATCAACCAGTTATCGGAGCTACTGTTTAAGGAGGCGCCCCTCGAGATGCCCCTGGTGTTGCTCTAGAATCATTGCTTTTAACACTTCCGCCCGTTCTTGCGGGCCGATAAATGCCTAGCGGACGATCTCCTCAACGCTGGTGCAATTCTCGTGGCCGCAGCCCTCGCCACACAGCGAGCCGAAGGGGTCGCTGCGCTCGGCAGGGAAACTGTAGAACACCCAGTGCGAGGGCTTCCTGAAGCCGAACTTGCGTTCCTTGTGCTCGTGTACCGGGGCCTGGTAGCACACGGTCACACCGCTCACATATTTATCGCGCTGATAAGGGCTGTACCTGACTCCGTCGGTCTCGATATAGGCCAAATCCTCCATGCAGTCATGCTCAACGATACCCGACGGCAGGACGCGGTTGCCGCCCAGGACAGATTTTGCCACAGCGACATACTCCGGCTCGGGCGCTTTGTCCCAATGGCGGGCGGCATGGGCAAACCAGCCGCACTCGGTAGCCCACCGGGCGACTTCCTGGATCGTGACATCGTGGCGGCCGGGGTGCCGGCGTTCAAACAAGTTGAGCAGCAGGGACAATTCGGCGGCAGCACCGTCGAGTGAACCCTGCTCGGCACGGCCCAGCACGGCAAAGAAGCCAAGGCACTCCCGGGCCGTCTTGTTATAGACCGTGGTGTCCGACAACCGATAGGCCTGACCCGGGATGAACCGGCGGCCCTGCTGCCCGTGGCCGATGAGCGCGGTAAAATAGGCGACAGCTTCATCAAGGGGCATGAAGCGGTCAGCCCCAGGTTCGCCCTTGAGGTGCTGCTTCACGGCTTCCTCGGGATGGAACTGGACACCCAGGGCAAAGTGCTTGTCGGTGCGCTCGATGGCCTCGATGAGATCGATGCCGTCGGTGGTCGTGATGCCCGTGACACGCAGGGGCGTTCCCGTCACGTCGCCCACGACCTGATGATGCCACGAGGGCACGTCGTGGATGACACCTGTGCCGCTGATGGCATAGAGCAGCGAAGTCGTGTCGGTCACAGTCACATCATGGGGAATATAGTAGCGATTGCCCTTTTCATCACGCTGCATGCGGTGGAGGTAATGGTATTTTTGGCCCATTTCATCGAAGAAAACGGCCAAATCCTGGATGAGCGGTGCCCCCGAGACGACAGCCAGCATCTGCATGCCGCGGCACAGGCCCAGCACGGGAATGTCATGGTCGAGGCAGTAGGCCATCGTGAGGTATTCAGACACATCGCGCGAGGCATCGGCAGGGCCTTCTTCCTGTATAGCATGCCAGGGCTGCGGCTCGGCACACAACGTCGGGCTGATGTCTCCACCGCCCAGAAAGACGACCGCCTGCACGTCGGCCAAGATTTCATCGGCAGCAGTACCGTGATAGGTATCGCGCTTGACAACGTCGGCATATTCTTGACGCAAAACGCCCATTTCATCGGTATATTTCGGGCATATCACCGTGCTGTCATAGTCAAAACCAGCGGGACGCAACTGAGGCAAAATAACCGCCTCACCGCCCGCGGCCTCGATCGAGAGGACAACGCGCTCATAACGTGCATCGTTAGGCTGCCATGCCAGACCAACGCGCACACGCCGGGCATCACCGGCGATGGCGGTGAGCGACATGGTTAGCATCAACAGGCCGAGGGCCAAGTATTGCATGATCGACTGTTTCATCTTTTCTATTATGATCTATTAGGGTTATCGGTTCCGCAGCATTTCCAGGACCTGCTCGACGGGAAGGGCATCCACATGGTTGCCATTGCGGCCCGTCATCGGGTCGGCCATGAACAGGGAATTCCACAGGGCCTCGGCTGTCGCCTCGATAGTCGCAGCGAACAGGGAGGACATCTCACCGTTGGCGAGCACAGTAGAGGTAATGGTCCTGGCATCGGCGTCGATAAGATTCCCGGGGGCCACCGACATGGCGATGACATAATCCCCGCTGCCGTTGCTGGCGATGCCGCCGGTCTTGGCCAGACCCATCATGGCCCGCTTGGCCAGCCGCTCGAGGTTGCGGGAATCCAGCGGCGCATCGGTGATGACGACCATCATGCACGAGCCGTCCACGTCCTGAGCGTGGCCGATATGCTCGATGAAATCGTGCTTTTTCAGTTTCTGGCCCACCTGCACGCCGTCAATCTCAAGGATGCCGCCGTAGTTGGTCTGAGCCAGCACGCCGACGGTGTATCCGCCCAGCGAGCGCGGCAAGACGCGCGACGAGGTGCCGATTCCGCCCTTGAAGCCAAAACAGATGGTGCCTGTCCCCGCTCCCACGTTGCCCTGCTCCACGGGACCGCTGTGGGCCTGGTTGATGGCATCGACGACCATCTGTGGCGTGATGTGCATGCCACGGATGTCGTTCAAGTGCCCGTCATTGGTCTCGCCCACGACGGCATTGACCGAGCGGACATCCTCGTTGCCGGGCTGCATGAGCGTGTAGCGCACGACGCCCTCGATGCCCGCTGGCACACTCAGCGTGTTGGTCAGCACGACCGGGGTCTCGATGTTGCCCAGTTCCCTGACCTGGGTCACCCCAGCCAGTTTGCCGAAGCCGTTGCCCACACAGATGGCCGCCGGCACCTTCTGGCGGAAGATGTTGCCCTGGTGGGGCACGATGGCCGTCACACCCGTGCGCACGTTCTCGCCCTCGATCAGGGTCACATGGCCCACGGCCACGCCCGGCACATCGGTAATAGCGTTATAAGGCCCAGGGGCAAAAATTCCCGTCGGGAAGCCCCACTCCCTCAACGTCTTGTGACCCTGCTGGGCGACTGTCCCCAGCGACAGCAGCACAATCACCGCCAGTATCAAATATCGTCTCATCATTGCCATTATGTCATTACTTGTCAAGTAGAAAAGCAAAGGTAGTAATAATTCACCACATGAGCAACTCAGGTTCCGATAAGTCGGCGATGAGCCAGCGATGGGGTGATTTAGGGGCAAATTTCGGCGGAATTATGGAGTTTTTCACGAAAAAGTGGTAAATTTGCATGTTTAACTGTAGAAGAAGAATACAATGGGTAAAAATAAACTCAAGAAATTTGCCGACATGGAGCGCATGGAATGTGTGTTCCAGTTCCCGTTTGCCGTCGTGACCAGTCAGGGCGGCTGCCCCATGCGCGGCAAGTGGAATGAGCAATATTTCAAGAACGATAACCCCATCGTGCTGGAGCTGGGCTGCGGCAAGGGGGAATATGCCGTGGGACTGGCACGCCGTTTCCCGGACAAGAACTACATCGGCGTGGACATCAAGGGTGCCCGCATGTGGACAGGCGCCAAGCAGGCGACCGAACTGGGGTTGGGCAACGTGGCGTTCCTGCGCACGAGCATCGAGCTGATTGACCGCATGTTTGCCCCCGACGAGGTGGCCGAGATATGGATCACCTTCCCCGACCCACAGATGAAGAAGGTGAACAAGCGGCTGACATCGACGCGCTTTCTGGACAACTACCGCCACATCCTGAGGGACGGCGGCACGGTCCACTTGAAGACCGACAGCCCCTTCCTGTACACCTACACCCACGCCCTGGTCGAGGAGAACCATCTGCCGGTCGAGACCGACACCGATGACCTGTATGCCAGCGGCCTGGCCGATGACATCCTGGACATCAAGACGCACTATGAGATGCAGTGGCTGCAACGCGGGCTGACGATCAAGTACATCCGCTTCGGCCTGCCTCACGGCGTGGAACTCATCGAGCCCGACATCGAGATCGAGCCTGACACCTACCGCAGCTACAACCGCGGCTACATCCAGATGCCCCAGCTCATGCCCGATGACAAACAAAACTAAAAACTTAAAACTTAAAACTTAAAACTAAATACTAAATAATGACTATCTATCCGAATCTGATACTGGACGCCCTGCGCACGGTTCGCTATCCCGGCACGGGAAAGGACATCGTGGACATGGGCATGGTGAATGACGACATCCGCATCGACGGCAACCGCGTGAGCCTGTCGTTGACGTTTGAGAAACCGACCGACCCCTTCATCAAGAGTGTGGTCAAGGCCGCCGAGGCTGCCATCCTGGCCCATGTGGGCAGTGATGTGGACATCAAGGGCAACATCGGGGTCAAGACCGCCCAGGACAACCCCGTGCGCAAGATTGAGCGCCCCCTGCCCGGAGTGAAGAACATCATCGCCGTGAGCTCGGGCAAGGGCGGTGTGGGCAAATCCACCATCGCCTGCAACCTCGCCGTGGCGCTGGCCCTGCAAGGCTATCGCGTGGGTCTGCTGGACGCCGACATTTTCGGTCCCTCGATGCCCAAGATGTTTGGTGCCGAGGACGAGCAGCTCTACATGCACGAGGTGGACGGCAAGAACCTGATTATCCCTCTGGAGAAATATGGCGTGAAGATGCTCTCGCTGGGCTTCCTGGTCGATAAGGAGAAAGCCATCCTGTGGCGCGGTGCCATGGCGAGCAATGCCCTGCGCCAGCTCATCAACGAGGCCGACTGGGGCGAACTAGACTACTTTGTCATCGACCTGCCGCCGGGCACGAGCGACATCCACCTGACGCTGGTCCAGACGCTTGCCATCACGGGCGCCATCGTGGTGACCACGCCGCAACAGGTAGCGCTGGCCGATGCCCGCAAAGGCATCTCGATGTTCATGGGCGAGCACGTCAACGTGCCCGTGCTGGGCATCGTCGAGAACATGTCGTGGTTCACGCCGGCAGCCCATCCCGACGAGCAGTACTTCATCTTCGGCCGAGACGGCGGCAAGCAGCTGGCCGAGACGCTGGGCGTGGAACTGCTGGGCCAGATACCGATGGTAGCAAGCATCTGCAAGGGCAGCGATGACGGGCAGCCCGTGGTGCGCATGAATGACGTGAGCGGGACAGCGTTCAAGAAACTCGCCACGCGCGTTGTCGAGGCCATCGACCGCCGCAACGAGTCGCTGCCTCCCACCGAGGTTGTCCAGACCCACTGACGCGTGACAACAGCTTGTAGTAACAGATAGCATAATATGTTCTATAATTTGAAGAGTTAACAACCAAAATTTATTGATTATGAAAAAGATTATCGCAATGCTGGCAGTAGCAGCCATGCTGCTCACCAGTTGTGGTTCAGTCCCCATCACGGGCCGCAAGCAGTTGAATCTAGTCAGTGACAGCGAGGTGCTGCAGGCCAGCCTGCAACAGTACTCCAGCTTCATGCAGACGGCAACCATCTCGACCCAGAAGACCAAGAGTGCCCAGGTTACCCGCGTGGGTCAGCGCATCGCCGCTGCCACCGAGGCCTACCTCAAGTATGCCGGCCTGGAAAGCGAGTTGCAGAACTTCGCCTGGGAATTCAACCTGGTCAAGAGCGATGAGGTCAACGCCTGGTGTATGCCCGGCGGCAAGATCGTGGTCTATGAAGGCATCATGAACCTCGTGAGCAGCGATGATGAGCTTGCCGTGGTCATTGGCCATGAGGTGGCTCACGCCGTGGCCAAGCACAGCAACGAGCGCATGAGCCAGCAGGTGCTGGCCCAATATGGTGCCAGTGCCATCGGCATCTTTACCAGCGGCAAGAGCGCTGCCACCCAGCAGATTGCGCAACAGGTGTATGGCCTGGGAGCCCAGTATGGCGTGATGCAGCCCTTCTCCCGCAAACACGAGAGCGAGGCCGACAAGATGGGCCTGGTGTTGATGACCATCGCCGGCTATAACCCCGACGTTGCCGTCACCTTCTGGCAGAAGATGGCCGCCACCACGACCCAAGAACCGCCCGAATTCATGAGTTCCCACCCGAGCCATGCAACGCGCATCGCCGACATCCAGAAGTGGCTCCCCGAGGTGAAGAAGCAGTACGGAAGCGTCCACTAAATGAGAAGTTTATACCGACTGCTCATCTTGTCACTGGCATTGCTGCCATTGACGGGTGAAGCACGCACCATGACCGACTTGTTTGCGAGTGAGCCAGGGAACATCTTCCCGCTGCTCACTCGCACCAACCGTCTTGACCTGGTCGATTACTACATGAGCGGCCAGTCGGTCGCCGTGCCCAACAACCTGGGGGGCGAGAGCCGCCTGGTCGAGATGGACAGCACCTACCTCAAGGTGCAGACCAGCGGCAGCCGCGTGGTCGAGATGCTGATGAGGAAAGTGGGCAAGGATACCGTCATCACCGTCATCGAGACCGTGATGACCCCCGTGCCCGACAGCCGCCTGACCCAGTGGAATGTCCACTGGCAGCGCTACATCAGCGACCGCCAGTTCTCCATGCCGGGCATCGACGACTTTGTCGTGAAGAAGATGCCACGCGAACTGCGCCAGGACCTGGAAGATGCGATGATATTCCCGCTCATCGGGCTCACCTTCAAGGGCGACAAGCACGAGACCATCGAGGCCACGCATGGCCTGGACAAGTTTCTCGTCCCCGACGAGTATAAACGCTATGCCGGCTACCTCAAGCCGTCGATCGGCTATCGCTTCAATGGACTGAAGATCAAACCCGTCAAGCCATGAACAAGCAGCAGCCGTCATTGTTTCCCGACCAGCCCCAGGGGATGACCCTGAGCGCCTTCAACGCGCGCATCGAGCGCCTGCTCGCCGGCGAGGCCATTGTCCAGAACCAGTGGGTCATTGCCGAGACCAGCGACCTGAGGCTCAACCGTAGCGGCCACTGCTATACCGAGCTCATCGAGAAGGATGCCACGGGGACGACGGTGGCCAAGATGGGTGCCGCTATCTGGGCAAACAACTACAACAGGATATACTACGACTTCCTGCGCGCGACGGGGCAAGTGCTGGCCACGGGCATGAAGGTGCTGGTCAACGTGACGGCAACCTTCCACCGCCTGTATGGCCTCAAGGTGGTCATCAACGACATCAACCCCGAGTTCACCCTGGGCGACATGGCTCGCCAGCGGCAAGAAATCATCAACCGCCTCAAGGCCGAGGGCATCATCGACCTGAACAAACAGCTCGCCTGGCCCGACGTGCCGCAGCGCATCGCCATCATCTCGGCATCGGGGGCGGCAGGATATGGCGACTTCATGAACCAGCTGGAGGGCAACACCCAGGGCCTGCAGTTCTATACCTGCCTGTTCAACGCCGTCATGCAGGGAGCCCAGACGGTTCCCACGGTCATGGCTGCGATGGACCGCATCAACCGCCACATCGACCTGTTTGACTGCGTGGTCATCATCCGTGGCGGCGGTGCCACGTCCGAACTCAACTCGTTTGACAACTACGACCTGGCCTCCTATGTTGCCAATTTCCCGATTCCCGTCATCGTGGGCATCGGCCATGAGCGTGACGTGACCGTGCTGGACTATGTCGCCGCGATGCGCGTCAAGACCCCCACGGCCGCGGCCGAGTGGCTCATCCAGCGCGGCACCAGTGCGCTGGCCCGCCTCGACGAGCTGCAGGATGCCGTCATCACGTCGGTGCGCGACACCGTCGCCCAGGCACGGGAGCAGCTGGCCTATTTCACCAGCCTGATTCCCGCCACGGCACGACGCATCATCGACACCAATCGCGTCAGGCTCGACAACCACGCGAGGAACATCCCGTTCGCCGTGAGCAACCTCATCGCCAGCCAGCAGACACGGCTGGAGCGCCAGCAGGAACGCATCGCGATTGCCGTGGCCACAGCCATGCAGCGCGAGCAGCAGCGGCTGCAGGCGCTGGACGACAAGGCGACACTGCTGTCGCCGGTCAACACCTTGCGGCGCGGCTATGCGCTGGTGCGACTTGGCGACAAGTGCGTCACAGCCGCCGACCAGTTGCAACCGGGAGACGAGATCACCATGCAGTTTGCCACCGGCAGCACCCAAGCCACTGTCAAATAAATAGCCAACTTACAACTAAAAACTAAAAACTTACAACTAAAAACTAAAATGGAAACCAACCAGATGACTTATACCCAGGCCGTTACCGAGCTCGAACAGCTCGTCCAGAAGATGCAGGACCCGCAGTGCAGCATCGACAACCTGACGGCCTATACCAAGCGCAGCAAGGAACTCCTTGACATCTGCCGCCAGAAGCTCACCGCCGCCGACGAGCAACTCAAGCAAATCCTCGCCGACATCCAAAAAACTGACAACTGACAACTGATAACTAAAAACTTTTCACTACCTTTGCACCCGCAAAAATAAGCCCGCGCCTGTGGCGAAATTGGTAGACGCGCCAGACTTAGGATCTGGTAACTCCGGTTGTGTAGGTTCGAGTCCTATCAGGCGCACCACCATTAATAGTTATCTCACTGAAATTCAGTGAGATATTTTTTTAAATACCTCTCGCGCTCCCCCATACGCTCCCCACCGATTGCTCTTGTGTGTTAATAGCTTAGTGAAAACTACAAGGTTAAAAAGACAATTATCGAGTTGCTGTCAAAGAAAAAAAACCTATATTTGCATAAACTATTATTGAGAGACATGGAAAGGGAGCGATACATTCGACGTTTTGAGGCAGTTCTAGCTTATTATACAGACACTTTATATAACAGATCTTCTCATAGAGGTCAGTTATTTGA
>JAFTFA010000235.1 GCA_017449785.1 Muribaculaceae bacterium
CGTCGAGCCAGGGATTTGCCGCCGACTTCCTTCAGACCCTGCGTCACCGCAACGCCCTTGTCTTTGGCTATGCGCTTCCCGCCATTAGGGCGCGCTCGGGACTTACACCCGTTAGAACATGACCATGCCATGCGTACAACAGAGAGAGACGCGACCGTTCGCGCCTCTCTGTTTTTAAGTATTGACGATACGGGTCAGTGGTTGTCGAGAATGATGTCGATGATGGCATTGACATCGGCCACGCTAATCTCGCCATCGCCGTTGATATCGCCCACAGCCGAATACTTTCTTGCCAGGATCATGTCGATGACGGCGTTGACATCGGCCACGGTGACCTCGCCATCACCATTGACGTCCCCTCGCTTAGTGTCAGTGGGGAAAACGATAGTGTGGAAGCTGATACCGCCCATCGAAACTTGTTCGCCACTGCTGTAATAGTAAATCTTGGCAAAATACTGCCAGCCGTCCATCACATTGTCGAGATGGAACGTCAATTTCACCGACCTGCCCGAAGGAATCACCACATGCTCGTCATGTGCCTGAACCAATGTGCCATAGTTGCCATTGGTGCGCTTGTAGAGTTTTATAGTGATATCCTCGTCATAGGTCGAGGTGCCCGCATTGGTTGCGGTCAGGTCCACTGCAAACTCCTTGGCAGTCATGACCCTGTTTGTAGCGTCAGTCACATTGAGCGGGCGTGCTGTTCCCGACAATTTGGCATAGGGCATCTGGCCAATCACAATCGACTTGGTTGCAAAGACATTAGTGCCTTTCTCATCATAGGCAAACTTGAGGGTCACCGTGCCGGCATTTGCAGGCAGGTATTCAAAGGTCACCAGTCCCCGAGCATTCCGCTCCAGATCGATAAAGCCGCCACACACCAGCTCTTTGCCAGCAAACATATACAACATATCGTTGCGGGTGTTGCCCAGGTTGGTCACATCCAGCGCCACATTGACGGGACGGCCGTTATGCATATTGCCAGTGACATTGATGCTATTGACCTGATAGGAGGGCTGCAGGGCATCGCCATGTCCTGTAACAGTGCAGCGGTTACCGTTGATGACCACCTCGATGTAATTGATGTCGGCACCGATACATGGCTTCCATACGCTGGTGTACGGTTTACTGTAAATGGGCACGATGCGATAGGTACCGCTCGTGATACCGCTGCCAAAGTTCAACGTGGACGACGGACTGCAGTAGTACCAGCTAGCCAGCCCCGTGCGCAGTTTCCAGTCCAGCACCTTGATCAGCTCATTGCCCTTATACAAGGCCCATCCATAGTTGAAGTCGATGGTATTACTCATGATATTGAGGAAATGGGTCTCCTGGGTGACACTAAAGTCTGCCGAAGTGGATGTCCGGGTATTCTTGACACTGCTCACCTCAATTTGCTTGGCGGCGACATCAAGGCCGGCTTCACCTGCCGAGCCAGGCTCCAGTCCGGTGATCATCGCTTGGTCGATGATGTAGCCATAGGAACCCGCGGCACTGCCAGTACCCTGCTGGTCGGGATTGAGCACACTGAGCAGGAAATAGCCGTTGCCGCTGCCATTCCAGCCCCAGTTGAAGTGGAACATGCCATTACCGTCATAACCGTCGCAGATAAACGCATGACCGCCCGAGACCTTGCGCCCACGATAGATGATCGGACGCCGGGCAGCCAGCTCGTCAAGAACCATCTGTTCCCACTGCTGAGTCGTGAAGAAACGACGCTGGAGATACTTGGCCGTCGATGTGTAGTTAAAGTAGGTGTACATCGCCGGTATAACGTCTGCGGTCGAGGCAGACGACATGTTCTCCATGAAATTCATCTTGAGCGACTGAGCGCAATATAATGACAATTGGGCTGCAGCCTTGGCCGCGGCACTGTTGATATCATCGGTGAGATAAGTGTTCTGCATGGCATCCCAGTTGAAGTCCACCGT
Source organism: Muribaculaceae bacterium (assembly GCA_017449785.1). Classification (GTDB taxonomy): domain Bacteria; phylum Bacteroidota; class Bacteroidia; order Bacteroidales; family Muribaculaceae; genus Sodaliphilus. The sequence continues at coordinate 1,932 of JAFTFA010000235.1, forward strand.
CGGCAATGCGGGCATGTTGATGTGCAACGTATCGCTCACATAGGAAGGAATGATCCTGAGGGGACGCTTGGGCCAGTGCCAGTAGTGCATCAGCTGGGCCATGGCTGTAGCCACACATCCCACTGCGGCATTGCTGCCCGAGGACAACACGGGCAACATCGTGTTATAGGGCGCCCGTTGAGACCACTCGGCCTTCACCATCGGCTCGATGGGGGCAGTCGCGCCGATGTGGGCTGCTGCGTTCACGCCATCGTCGAGGGCCAGAATCTGCTGGGCATAGCCATCCAGCCAATCCTGCATAGCCTCGGGGACAGCCTGCATATCAAAGCTGCCATTGTCACTATAACCCAGCACAGGGGGTACCCTGTCATCACCGGCGACGATGACATAACCGCCATCGGCCCGGTCAACGTTGAACACATAGTAGGGCGATGCTGCCGATGCCCTGAATGACGGAGCCTGGTGTACCAGCCGCAACTTGGCCGCCGGCATGGAGCGGCTGGACAAGAACCGGCCAGCCAATTGCTGTGCCTGACTCACATTGATGACCGATGCCCACGTGGGACACAGCGCCATCAAGAACAAAATCAAGGAAAAGGTGCGTAGGGTTTTCATAACGACATCAAGTAGTTTAAATATTCACATTTATGGTTTGCAAATTTAACTATTTTTCCTCAATTGCACAAGAATCCTCAACTCAACCCCTTGGAAATTTGGACATCCGATAAAAAAATGATATTTTTGCAAAAAATAGACAACCATCAAATCATGTAACCAAAGATGAAGAAATTATTGTTGCTCATGGCGGTGGCACTGGGAGTGCTGGCTGGCCATGCAGCGGTCAAAGTGGACCGTATTGAACCGACAAATTGGTATGTGGGCATGAAGGATCCCAGTGTGCAGCTCATGGTCTATGGGCAGGGCATCCGTGATGCCGAGGTGAGTATCGACTATGCGGGCGTGTCGATTGACAGCCTGGTGCGCCTGGACTCGCCCAACTACCTGCTCATCTACCTCAACACCCGTGGCGCGCAGCCTGGCACGATGGACATCACCTTCAAGCAGGGGCGCAGCAAGAAGAAAGTGCAATACCAGCTGCTGGCCCGTGAGATGAGCGGCGAGAAGCGCATGGGATTCACCAATGCCGACGTGCTCTACATGCTGATGCCTGACCGCTTTGCCGACGGCAATCCCGCCAACAACCAGATTGCAGGCATGGAGGCATACAAGAACGACAGGTCACAACCCAGCCTGCGCCACGGCGGCGACATCGAGGGCATCCGCCAGCACCTGGACTACTTCACCCAGCTGGGCGTGACCGCCCTGTGGTTCACCCCGGTGCTGGAGAACAACTCGCCCGATGGCCACAACCACTCGACCTATCACGGCTATGCCACGACCAACTACTACAAGGTGGATCCGCGATTCGGCACCAACGAGGAGTATCGCCGGCTGATCGACGAGGCCCACGGCCGCGGCCTCAAGGTGGTGATGGACATGATTTTCAACCACTGCGGCGACTATCATCCCTGGTTGAAGGACATGCCCAGCCATGACTGGTTCAACCAGCCCGACTACAAGAACAACTACTTGCAGACGAGCTACAAACTCACGCCCGTGATGGACCCCTATGCCAGCGACGTGGACCTCAAGGAGACCGTCGAGGGCTGGTTTGTGCGCTCGATGCCCGACCTCAACCACCACAATGTCCACGTGATGAATTACCTGATCCAGAACAGCATCTGGTGGATCGAGAGTGCCGGCATCGACGGAATCCGCATGGATACCTACCCCTATGCCTATGCCGACGCGATGGCCCGCTGGATGAAACGCCTGGACAACGAGTACCCCAACTTCAACACCGTGGGCGAGACCTGGGTCGAGAATCCCGCCTATACCGCCGCCTGGCAGAAGGGCAACAAGATGGGCAAGCCCGAGAGCTACCTCAAGACGGTGATGGACTTCTCCTTCTACGAGAAAATGGACAGTGCCCGCCACGAGGAGACCGACGGCTGGTGGCGCGGCTATAACCGCGTGTACAACAGCCTGTGCCTGGATTACCTCTACCCCAACCCGGACTGCGTTATGGCCTTCATCGAGAACCACGACACCGACCGCTACCTGCACAACGGGCAGGATGTCGATGCCTTGAAACAGGCCTTGGCCCTGCTGCTGACCATCAAGCGCATCCCGCAACTGTACTACGGTACCGAGGTGCTGATGAACGGCACCAAGGAACGGACCGACGGCAACGTGCGCAAGGACTTCCCCGGCGGTTTCCCCGGCGATGCCCACAACGCCTTTACCGCCGAGGGCCGCACGGCCGCCCAGAACGACATGTTCAACTGGCTGAGTGCCCTGCTGCACTGGCGCCAGGGCAACGAGGTCATCACCCGCGGCAAGATGACGCAATTCATCCCCAAGGACGGCATCTATGTCATCGCCCGCAGCTACAAGGGCCGCCACGTCATGACCATCATCAACGGCACGACCCAGCAACGGCAGATGATGCTTGACCGCTACAGCGAGGTGCTGGGCAACGCGACTGTCGCCCGCGACGTGCCCACCGGCAAGACTGTGAGCCTGGCCGACGGCACCCTCACCCTGCCCGCTCGCGGTACCCTCGTGCTGGACTTCTAGAAAAAACGCCCGATACCCACAATTGGCTATGTCATGATGATGACATGGCCAATTTTATCATATATTCACACATCGCTGGAAGGCAAGCAACTACCGATTTTCATTATTGCATGATTGCGCCATTGTGCTTAACTTTGCAATCTCTAAACCTCTTGTTAAGTATATATGAATCTGCGCAAGTATTATACCCGAGCACGGCACCCGAAAGGATTTTGGGGATTCCGCATCATCAAGGCCATGAACGGCAAGGGCCACGCCGCGCTGCCCGAATGGGTGCTGGCCGACCTGCAGATCAATGAAGACGCCACGGTGCTGGACGTGGGCTGCGGCGGCGGAGCCAATATCGCCCGCCTGCTGGCCAAGTGCCCCCAGGGTCACGTCACCGGACTGGACAACTCCACCATCTCACTTGAAGAGACCAAGGACTATAACTACCGCGACGTGGTGGACAAGCGATGCCTCGTCGTGGGCGGCAATGCCACCCAGATGCCGCTGGCCAAGAACATGTTTGATGTGGTGACGGCCTTTGAGACGGTCTATTTCTGGCCCTCGCTGGCCAAGGGCATCAGCGAGGTGTTCAGGGTGCTCAAGCAGGGCGGGACTGCCGTCATTGCCAATGAGATGGACGGCCTGTCGCCCGAATACCGAAATATCGAGAACGCCGTCGGCATGCTGGTCTATACCATCGACGAGATTACCGAGGCGCTCACCAAGGCCGGCTTCACCGACATCCAATCACGACACGATGAGGAACGCCACTTCATCTGCGTCACTGCCGTCAAGCCAATCGAGTCATAGGACATCATCGACCGCTATCAAACAAAGCAGTGTGACAAAGGGCCATTTGCACCTTTATCACACTGCTTTGTTACACACCCGATCGGGCCGCTACTGCTGCTCGACAAAGTTTTTCAGCTCATAGAGGGCAGGCGTGGCGCGCCCGGTCTCGTGGTTCCACAAGCCAGCGTTGTACCAGGCATCATTGACGTGCAGCACACTCCAGTTGCTGCCGCCCAGGCCATACTCGTTGGCCTCGGGGAACCACCAGAAGAGGCCCTTGATGCGGGTATAGGACTTGAGGCGCTCGATGAGGTCGGCGGTGAACTTGCGCTGGCCCTCGGCAGTGAGGGGCCACGTCGATGAGAAGTCCTGGTCGCCCACCTTGTAATGATAGCTGTAGCCCGTCTCCACAATCATGATGTCCTTGTCCTGATACTTGTTGGACAACTGGTTGAGCGACGCCGCCAGGGTGACCAGATTACCATGATAGTAGGGATAGTAACTCAAGCCGATGATGTCATAGTCCACCTGCTTGCTCTTCATCTGGTCATAGAAGTTGAGCATGATGCTGGGCTTGGCCACGCGTTCGGTGTGGAGGATGATTTTGGCCTTGGGGCACACCTCGCGGCAGGCACGGCCTGCGGCCTTGAGCAGATTGGTGAATCGTTCCCAGTTGGCCTCATTGCCGCTATAGCACTTCTTGAGCTCGTCAGCGGGAGTCCCGACAGGACCCCACAACATGCCATAACTGATCTCGTTGCCCGTCTGGATATAGTCGGGTGTGGCACCAGCCGCCTTGAGTGCCTGCAGGCAGTCGCGGGTGTACTCATAGACCTTCTGGGTCAAGGCCTCATCGTCCAGCGTGGCCCACTCGGCGGGCGTGTACTGCTTGACGGGATCGGCCCAGCTGTCGCTATAGTGGAAGTCGAGCATGAACTGCATACCTGCCTGCTTGATGCGTCGGGCCAGCACCAGGACGGTATCCTGGTTTTGGATGCCGCCCTGCCCCTTGTCGGTGGCC
>JAFTFA010000236.1 GCA_017449785.1 Muribaculaceae bacterium
AGTGAATTTGGCTTCAGCGAGCAGATTATTGCCCAACTCATGGGTGATACGTTCATGCCATTGCACTGCCGTTGCCGAATCGATGGGGTGGATCAATCCGTCACGATTCACGGGGAAATTAAGCAGGAATGTGCCATTGTGGCCCACACTGCGGTAATACAGCTCGATCAACTCGTCAACGGTCTTGACCTTGTCGTCCTCGCTCTCGTGGTAGAACCACCCGGGACGGATGCTGGTGTCGCACTCACTGGCACACCACGCGTCACCGTCGGCGTGACCCGATTGCAGCTCCTGATAGGCCGGATAGCCGGGATAGACGTCCTTGCTGCGGACAAAGGCCCAGTTCGTTGCATTGGCAAATCCCTTCTCATTGCCGACCCAGCGGCAGCCGGGGCCGCCGTCCGAGAAGATGACCGCATTGGGCTGCAAGCGGTTCACGATACTCCAGGCCTTCGGGTAATTATAGTAGGTGCTGCGGTCAATCTCACGTTTCTCACAGGCACCGCCATACCATCCGTCGCCGCCGTTGGCACCGTCAAACCACACTTCAAACACGTCACCATACTGGGTCATCAGTTCTTCCAGCTGGTTATAGTAATAGGTCACATATTCGGGCGTTCCATAACTGGCCTGGTGTCTGTCCCACGGCGAGAGATACACGCCGAACTTGATGCCATATTTCTTGCAGGCATCAGACAACTCCTTCACGACATCTCCCTTGCCGCCGCGGAATGGCGAAGCGGCCACGCTGTAGTCGGTGTAACGGCTGGGCCACAGGCAGAAGCCGTCATGATGCTTGCACGTGAGGATGATACCGCGCATTCCCGCCTTGACCAGCGTCTGCACCCACTGCTCACAATCGAGACGGGTGGGATTGAACGACGATGCAGGCGAGTCGCCATAACCCCATTCCTTGTCGTTGAATGTATTGGGGCCAAAATGAATAAACGCATAGGTTTCAAGCCGTTGCCACTCTACCTGTTGAGGTGATGGCAGTGGTCCGCAAGGGTCGGGGGCCTTACTGTTGTTGGCCATGGCACTGCTTGACAGGAGTAATGCGGTAGCCCATGCGGCGATCTGTCTTTTTTTGATCATGATTATCAATGTATTGGGATTCAAGAGGATTGCACTCGATAAATAATCACAGTTTGAAGTGCCGCCACAGGGGGCGCGGCACCAGTTTCCACAGGGGAGTGAGGATGCGGTATTTCCAATCGACGACGATGACATGACGGTGATGGTCGATCGCCTTGACAATCTGGCGGGCGACCCGATCGGGTTTCAGCATCATGGGATAACGGAAATCCCCGCTCAACAAGTCGGTATTGACAAAGCCCGGACGGATGTCAGTGAAGCGGATGTCAAGTCCTCGGGCATTGACTTGCTGCTCCAGGGCTTCCAGATAGACATTCTGCATCGCCTTGGTGGCCGAGTAGGATGGTGCGGGCCCAAGGCCCTTGGTACCGGCGATCGAGGTGATGGCGGCGATATGACCCTTGCCTTGTTCGGCAAAATATCGGTAGGCCTCTCCGATCATGCGAGTGAATCCCAGGGCATTGGTCTTCATCGTGTTGATCTCGATGTCAGGAGTGAGTGTGCGGTTTTGCTTGCCGATGCCTGAACTGTAGAAAAACACATCCATGCCTCCCAATTCCCCGATGAGTGAGCGCAGCCGTTGTGGTGCGTCCTCGCTGGTGACATCGATCATGGCAGTGGCCACACGGTCGGAGGCCTCTCGTTTCAATGCCAGCAGGCGGTCTTCACGGCGGGCAGCGATTCCCAAGCGATAACCTCTTGCAAGATACAACCTGGCCACTTCTAGCCCCATCCCTGATGATGCGCCGATGATGACAACTCTTTTCATAAAAAATGATCAGTTAAAAAG
>JAFTFA010000237.1 GCA_017449785.1 Muribaculaceae bacterium
GACCAAGTACTACTTCCTGAGCGGCTTCACCGCCAAGCTCGCCGGTACCGAGCGCGGCATCACCGAGCCCACACCCACCTTCAGCGCTTGCTTCGGCCAGGCATTCCTGGAGCTCCATCCCACCAAGTATGCCGAGGAGCTCGTGAAGCGCATGAAGATGAGCAACGCCAAGGCTTATCTGGTCAACACCGGCTGGAACGGCACCGGCAAGCGCATCTCGATCCGCGACACCCGCGGCATCATCGACGCCATCCTCAACCACAGCATCGACAACGCTCCCACCAAGGTGATCCCCTACTTCAACTTGGTAGTGCCCACCCAGCTCGAGGGCGTTGACACCGGCATCCTGGATCCGCGCGACACCTATGCCGACGCTGCACAGTGGGAAGAGAAGGCCAAGGATCTGGCTGCCCGCTTCATCAAGAACTTCGTCAAGTACGAGGACAACGAGGCTGGCAAGGCCCTCGTTGCCGCTGGTCCCCAGCTCTGATAATAAGCAATAATAAAACATATTCTATAGACGCAGGGGCGGTTTCCATTATGGAAGCCGCCCTTGTTTTTAATACTTGATAATCAATGAAATAAATGTGATTTTCTAAAAAAGTTACATCAATGTAACTTACATTCATGTAACTTTTTTGTACTTTTGCAATTGCTATGCATGTGCTGATTGTCAATACCGCCGAGCGAACGGGCGGAGCTGCCATAGCCGCCAACCGCCTGCTGCACGCCTTGAACCGTAATGGTGTCGAGGCCCGGATGCTCGTGCGTGACCGCAAGACCGATTCCGGCAACGTCGTCAACATCCCCCAATCGTGGCTGTTAAAAGCCAAGTTCCTGTGGGAGCGCGGCGTGATCTGGCTCGCCAACGGACTGAGACGCCGCAACCTCTTCCAGGTGGACATTGCCAACGCGGGCACCGACATCACCACGATGGACGCGTTCCGCTGGGCCGACGTGATCCACCTGCACTGGATCAACCAGGGCTACTTGTCGCTGCGTGACCTGGAGCGCATCATGGCCTCGGGCAAGCCGGTGGTCATCACGCTGCACGACCAGTGGTACTTCACGGGCATCTGCCACTACTCGGGCGGATGCGACAAGTACCGCACCAGGTGCGAGAAGTGCCCGATGGTGAAGGGCAGCTTCGGCATGGACCTGGCGCGACGCGTGTTTGACCGCAAGCGCGCCATCTACGAGGGCCGCAACGTGACCTTTGTGGGATGCAGCCGCTGGATGGCCGACCTGGCACGCCAGAGCGCATTGACCCAGGGCCACACGGTCACCAACGTCCCCAACGCCATCGACACCGACGTGTTCACCCCGATGGACAAGCAGGAAGCCCGTCATCACTTCAATTTGCCGACAGACAAGAAGCTGCTGCTCTTCGGTGCCCAGCGCATCACCGACGAGCGCAAGGGCTTCGCCTTTCTCAAGGAGGCTTGTGAGCACATCAGCATGCACCACCCCACCCTGCCGGGACACCTGGGTGTTGTCGTCCTGGGCGGTGATGCCCAGAGCGTGCAGCAAGCCCTGCCGCTACCCGTCTACACGGTCAACTACCTGAGCAATGAGCAAGAGATTGCCCAGCTGTACAACGCCGTTGACCTGTTCGTCACCCCCTCGCTGCAGGACAACCTGCCCAACACCATCGTCGAGGCGATGTCATGTGGCGTGCCCTGCGTGGGCTTCGACGTGGGCGGCATCCCCGAGATGATCACCCACAAGCAGGACGGCTATGTGGCCGACTACTGCGACAGCATCGACTTTGCACACGGCATTGCCTGGTGCCTCGACGAGGCACGCCTTCCCGCCCTGGGTGCCGCAGCCCGCGCCGCCGCCATGGGCACCTATGCCGAGCCCGTCGCCGCCCGCCGCTACCACGACATCTACCGCTCCCTCCTGCCCTAAACAAAATTTGAAGACAAAAAAGACAAGAAAGACAAAGCGTTGATAATCAATAAAATATCAAAACTTTGTCCTTCTTGTCTTTCTTGTCTTCCTACTTTACTTAGCGGCTTTGCGGCTTAGCGTGAGGTACGTCGTGGTTACTGTACGCGCCAGTCGATGACGGTGGCGAGCTTGCGCTCGTAGTAGGCCTTGAGGTCGCTCCAGCGGTAGTAGGGGCCTGTGACGGGCGTGAAGGGCAGCATGGCCTCATGCTCGTTGAACAGCACCTTGACCAGGATGTCCTCGGCACGGTTACCAGTGGTTCCAGTGGGACGGTAGAACACCATCTGGATGTTGCAGCCCTTGGGAATGATGTTGTAGTCCTGCCAGTGCTCGTGCAGGGTCTCCAGGTCGTCACAGCTGTAGTTCACGTTGTCGATCTCGAGAAGGCAGGCCAGGGGCAGCACGCAGGTCTCGTGGCCGAAGCGCAGCGACGCGCCGCGCTCGCCGGTGGCGATGGCCTGGTCGGCCTTCTCAATCATGTCGCGCAGCAGGGCACGCTCGATAAAGGGCATGCGGTTGCCGTTCTGGGGAGCGTTGGCCCAGTGGATATACCAGTAGATGTTCTTCAAGCGCCAGAGTTCAAAAAGTTCCTCATTGGAGAAAAAGTTGTACAGGTTGATGTCCTCGAACTGGTGATGCCCCTGCAACGAACCGGCGATGTCAAACACGTCTCGCATCAGTTTCCCGCCATACACATGGTGGTGGGCCCACAACTTGTCGTTGACCAGCTGCCCGACAAAGCGGTCGGCATGGACATGCTGGTAATACAACTTGTCCATTATCGGATCCATGCTCTTGCGAAGGTCGTTGGCCAGCGTGTCCTCACCATAGCCCCAGCCCATGTAGTACATGTCGTGATAACTGGCGTCGGTGGTGATGCGCAGCTGCGGGTTGAGCGAGCGCAGGGTCATCGTCTCGTTCTGCATCGAGAGGATGCAGCGGATGATGACCGTCGAGCGCGCGTCCACGCGGGCATCGCCCTGGAACACCTCGGGGAAGTTGTGGTACATGCGCTCGGCAATCTGCTGGTGCTGCTCGGCGCCGATGTCGCTCAGGTCACCGGCGCGCTGCTGCGAGGCGTCGTTGATGAGCGTGAGCGTCTTGAGCAGGCGTTCTCCCAGCTGGTTGAGCATCCCTGCCTCTTTAATATCGCGCAGGGCCTTGACGGGATAAGCATACACCTTGCCGTTGGTGAGCCAGCGGCTGCCGTGACGGCCATAGTGGTCGATGTAGAAGGGTTCATAGCCCGCCGGGGCTGCGGTCAGTGCCGGAATGGCGGCATCGGTCCCGTAGGGGTAGGCATAGTGGTTGCTGGCCGAGCGGTCAAAGTTGCCCTTCACCTGCGTGACAGGGTTGATAGCACTCAGCGACAGGCAGGCGACGGCTGCCAGCAGATATAGTGTGATGCGTTTCATTTGTTCGGGTTAATGAAGGGTTGACTGGAAAGTTTGTTGATAAAGTAGTCGCGCACGTCGCTCCAGTGGTAGTAGGGGGCGACATCGGTCTTGACGGGCAGCGTGGCCTCGCGCTCGTTGAGCAGCGGCAGCAGCAGCACGTCGTCGCTGCCGGCCTTGCGGAAGTAGATGAACTGCACGTTGGCGGCCATGGGGAATATCTTGTAGGTCTGCCAGTACTTGTCCAGCGTCTCGAGGTCGGTCGTGCGGTAGTCGGCTCCGTTCAGGCCCATCAGGCAGCACAGGGGCAGCACCACGCTCTCGTGGCCGAAGCGCATCGACGCGCCAGGAGCCGGCAGCGCACTCGTGATCGCCCGGTCGGCATCCTCGATGAAGTTGCGCAGCAGGTTGGCCTCCATGTAATCGACGCGGCACTGGGTCAGGGGCGTCTCGCCCGAGTTGATATACCAGCTGGCATTGTTGTAGCGCCACACGCTGTAGATGTCGTCGTCGCTGAACAGGTCATACAGGTTGACCTGCTCGAACTGGTGATGGCTCTGCATGTTGCCCGTCACCTCCATGAGGTAGATCATCATTTTGCGGGCATCATCGATGCTGTCGCGCGCGAACTTCTGGTCGGTGAACAACTTCTTGAGCATCCCCTTGGGGTTGATCCACCGCTGCTCGCAGGATTTCAACAGATCGGCCTGGCTGGCACGCAGGGGCTTGACGACGCTGTCGCCGTAATTCATGTAGTACATCTCGGCCTGGCTGGCGTCGGTGGTGATGCGCAGGTTGGGATTGAGCGAGGCCAGCACGTCCATCTCGTTCTGCATCGAGAGGATGCAGCGGATGACCACTGTCGAGCGGGCCCTGACGGGTGCCCCGTCGCGGAACACCTGCGGGAAGTTCTGGTACATGCGACGCGCGATCTGCTGGTGCTGCTCGGCACCGATGTCGCTGAGCTCGCCCAGGCGGCCGCGGCTGGCGGCGTGCACTTCGCGCAGGATATTGAGCACTTCCTGGCCGCGACGCGTGAGTTTGCCGTTGCGCTCGCCCTTCTCGAGCATGCGCAGGGGGTAGGTGTACTTCTTCTCGTTGATGAGCCAGCGGCTGCCGTGGCGGCCGTAGTGGTTGATGAAGAACGGCTCATAGCCCGCCGGGGCCGCCGTCAGTGCGGGGAACCCTGTCACGGGATAGGCCTGGTAGTTGTTGGCGCTCAGCTTGGGGTTCGCCTTGAAGTCGTCGCGCACCCCGGCAGCGAGGGTCATCACTCCCAGCAGTGCCAAGCACAAGATGAAATGGTAAAATCGTCTCATATTGATGGATGGTTAGTCGTTTTGCTTCTAATGACGTTGCAAATGTACTCATTTATCGGCAAACGGCCCGTGCCTCGGGCCCGTTTTTTCCCGCCGCCGACAATTAGTGGGGGCATGAGGCCGACGGCCTTGCGCCCCTCGGTGCCGAAGTAGCGCAGGGCAAGAGCAGCGTTGAAGCGGAGCCAGTTCAGGCTCTTCGAGCGAAGCCGCCCGAAGTTCTGGCGGTAGCACTGTTCGCAGTGCCTGCTGTAGTGCCCCATGTGGGTGAAGTTTATCTTGCCTGGTATGACCATGTATAAAAGTAGTACCTCAATGATGACTGACTCAAAACTTTTGCTTAACTTTGACGCGCAATCGTGCAAGGCCTCCTTGCAGATACCCGTATATTGGTCGAGTGCTTCTGAAATATATCTCATATCTTAGCAGTGTTTGGCGACAACTAAGTTGCTGAATATCAGGCACTTGACCAAATTTTATCAGTTATATGTTGTTAAAATAACTCATTGATTTTCAGATATTTAAATTAATTATTAACTAAGTATTGACAAGTTTTCATGATGACCAAAAAAACCATTCTTATCAGTTGTCTGCTGTTGTTATGTGCAATGCCACTGCGCGCTCAGCGCATCCAAGTAGTGGATGGCGATGGA
>JAFTFA010000238.1 GCA_017449785.1 Muribaculaceae bacterium
CTGCTCCAGCTTGTCGCTGGTGGATGTGCGCTTATAGACAAAGGGCATCACCGCCACGGTGACGATGTGGTTCTCGCCGTCGAGAAATCCCTCGTCAACCACCCACGCCGGCTGCATCGGGTAGCTGCCGCCCGTGCTATAGGCAGTGCTGTCGGGCAGGGTGATGACAACGGGTGTCGTGTCGTTCATCAGGCGCGGCGGCTGGCTGGGATAGACCAGGTGGGACAGATTGCGGGTCGTTTTATACATGACGGGGCAGGTGGCCGCTACCGTGAAGTTGGTCGCATTGTAGGGCACCGAGAAACGGAGGTAGTCAACAGGCAGGTAGGGCATGCCGGGCTGTCCGTCGTTGTACAGGTCGCCGTAACCGACGGTGGCATAGGTCACGCCGCCCAGCGTGTCGGTTCCCAGCACGGGCGTGCCGGTGTAGTTGGCCGTGTAGAGTATCTGGTTGAATGCCGCCTGGGCGGTCAGCGGGGCTGCCGTGACCAGGGCCAGGGCCGCCATCAACCTTGTTAATATCGTGATTTTCATAGTCGTGTGTTTTTACTTGGTCAATACCATCTGCTTGCTATCAATCAGGGCACCGTCGGCAACGAGGGCATACAGGTACATGCCCGCCGTGAGGTCACGCGCCGTGAGCGTCACCTGGCTCTCGCCGCGACCCTGGGCGGGGATGCTCTTGAGCTGCTTGCCCTGCATGTCATAGATGTAGATCATGGCCTGGGCCACGCTCTGGGGCAACGAGTAGCGTATCACCGTCTCGCTGCTCCAGGGGTTGGGGGCGTTCTGGTAGAGCTTGGCGGCGTGAAGGTTGGCCTCAATCTGGCCGGACTGCTGGGGAGACTGCATCATGGAGGATGCGGCCTGCTCGCCCTTGACCTCGGCCAGCTGGGCGCGCAACTCGTTGATGGACTGCACCAGAATGGGAATCAGGCCGATGTAATCGACCGACATGTAGCCGTCCATGTCGGTATGCACCAGCTCGGGGAACACTTCCTTGACGTTCTGGGCCAGGAAGCCGTAGCGCCCGCTTTCCTGCTCCAGACTGCGGTAATAGGCGTCCATCGCTCGTCTTTCCCGGTTGCTGACAGCACCGCCATTGGCGGCCATCATGACGCTGGGGGCTCCCTTGAGGTGGCTCGTGAGGCGATAGCTCACGGGAGAGAGCACGGTCAAGGCGTTCAATACGTCTTCGATAGGCTCGATGTCCTCCTTGAGACGTTCATCGGACTGGATAAAAACGCCATGGGTAGTCACGTCACTATTTAATGTGAATGACGATGAACGTGAGGGGTCAAAATAGGCCACTGTGTCATCGGCGGCGGTACCGGCCCCTTTGGTAAGATAGGTGCCCGACTTGCCGTGGAGCCACAGCTGGTCGCTGTCGCCGTTGCCCTTCTCACCGATGGCGACATTGTTACCGGCGGAGGGGATGTTGCCAAAGGTGAGGCGGGCGCCCGCGGCATTGTCCTCACCGTCGCCGAAGAGTTTCAACGTGGTGACCGTGTCGGCATCATTTGCAGCGGGATTCACACCGATCTCGGCATGGCCGCTGTTGCGGATAATCAATTGGGCTTGCATTGGGTTGGTGATGTTCACCAACAGGCAGATCAGTGCTGCCAGAAGTAAGATCTTTTTCATCGTGTTAAAAGTTTTAAAGTTAATATTAGATATATATGAAAAACATCGGTTTCATCGAAGAAATCGGGCATTTTTCATCGGTTAATAGGTGTCGAAGAAGCCCTCGTAGGAGTTCCCCGTGGGGGAGTCGATTGTGATGCAGTACATGCCTGCCGGCAACGATGAAATGTCTATCGTGTCATAACTCCCACTAACCTGGGTAGAAATCATGACAGTCCAGCTAGTTGCGGACTCAATCACCACATCATAGTAGCTTACATAGCCCGTTCCATCAATGATAACCGTCTGGTTATCGGTATTATAATAAACATCAGGTTCATCAGCTGCTTGCGGCAGATTGTGATGTGTTCCACCTTTGGGCACTTGATGCATCCTAATCAAATTTCCTGCTTCATCTGCATTGATGCCGAAACAGAATGAGATCGTAAAAAAGAAAAATAATAATAACTTGTTGTTCATAATATGGATGTTTACTGTGATTTATGTGCAAAAATAGCATTAAAATCACACTGAACAACAAAAAATCAGGTCATCATTTCAACTGATAAAATGCTGATTCACAGGGTGTTGTAAATTATAATTGGTCATCATGGTTTTTCTTGGCGAAAAAAACGCCATTTTAACGCAATTTTCCATTCTGATAATGTAGCAAAAAGTCATCAAAA
>JAFTFA010000239.1 GCA_017449785.1 Muribaculaceae bacterium
CATCACCATGCGCATCGCCTTCAAGCCTGTCCCCACGCTCATGCGCGATGTGCCTACCGTGGATTGTGACGGCAACGCTGTGACCTTGCATCCCCGTGGCCGTCATGACGCTTGTGTGCTGCCGCGTGCCCAGCCCATCGTCGAGTCGATGGCAGCACTCGTGATGTTGGACAATTATCTGATCAAGAAAACCAATGTGCTCTAACAATAACAAAAAGGAATTTTCCAAAGACTATTATCTCGCCGCTGGCGAGTGCAATCCTCAGGGCGAGATGCCCTTAACGCTGTTGATGACCCGCATCATCGAGGTGGCCACCCTGCATGCCAACTCGTGGGGCGTGGGCTATGCCCGCCTGATCCAGGACAACCATGTGTGGGTACTCTCGCGTGTGACCATCGAACTCACGGCCTATCCCAAGGTGAACGAGAACTACCGCTTGACCACGTGGATCGAGGACTACAATCGCCACTTCTCGCAGCGCAATATGCGGCTCGACGATGCCGATGGCAATCCGCTGGGCTATGTGCGCACCATCTGGATGGTCATTGACTTGACTACAAGGGCCAGCGTGGACATTTCCCAGCTGAGCTATATCCGCGAGAATGTGTCTGACATGGCTTGCCCCATCGAGCCGATGAGCCGCCTGCGTCCCATCGAGCAGGGCCATGCCGTGGAATATACCTTCGGCTACATGGATTGCGACTTCAACCGTCACGTCAATACTGTGCGATACCTCTCCCACCTGATGAACCTGTTCGACATGGACTGCTATGACCACTACTTTATCTGCCGCATGGAGATCTCGTTTGTCAAGGAGAGCCATTATGGCGAGGCCTGCCACTTTGTGATCGATGATAGTGATCCGATGGATTCTCGCATGACTATTACCGGCCTCGACGGCAACGACCACGTTCGCGCCCGCTTCCACTGGCAGGAACGATAGTAGTGCTATAATTTTAGTTTTTCGGGAAAAATGCTCCGGGTCATCGGTCGATGATGCTGGTGCCGTCGATATTGGCAATCTGCTCGCGCAGTCCCGGCACCTTGTCGGCATCGGCCTCGATGGTCATTGAGCACACGTTGTCAAAGGCTTGCTCCACAACCCGCAAGTCGCTCTTTTTCACGACCTTCATCACGTCGTTCATGCTCAGGTAGGGGAAGGTGAACGACAACCGCGCCTGCTCGTGGCACTCGAGGATTTCGCCGGCCTCGATGGCCAGTTTGGCGGCTTCGCGATAGGCCACAATGAGTCCCGATGTTCCCAACTTGATACCACCAAAGTAGCGGATGACCACAATCACGACGTTGGTCAGTTCAAACGAGTTGATTTGTCCCAGAATGGGCTTACCGGCAGTGCCGCTAGGCTCGCCGTTGTCGCTGCTCAGGTACTCATTGCGCTCGGTGCCGATCATGTAGGCCCAGCAGCAGTGTCGCGCGTCATGGTACTCGTTGGCATAGCGCTTGATGACCGCGCGGGCCTCCTCGGCGCTCGACACGGGTTCGGCAAACGCCAGGAAGCGGGACATCTTCTCGCGATAGATGCCCTGCGACACACCCTTTACCGTTTTATAAAAATCACTCATGCTCTTAATCGGCTCGTGCGACAAAGGTACTCATAATCCTCGATATGGCAAAATCTCCCTCTTGTCATCCATGCATTGTTACTCTGGTAACGGCAGCGTCAATAAAACTCGCTGCTGTCAGAATCCCAATTTCTTGCGGACGTCCTTCTTGACGGCATCTTTGTTCAGGAAGATGTAGGTCGTGTTCAAGGCGATGTAGGCCTTGGACATGTACCAGATGCCGTTGTAGTCGCCTGTCTTGCCCCAGGAATTTTTCACCATGTAGTACTCGCGTCCGTTCTGGTCACGGGCGATGCCGTAGATGAGCATCACGTGGTCATAGGTCGCCTGCCAGTTGTCGAACCGCTGTTGACGCAGCTCCTGGCTCGGGACGAGTTCGGGAGTCTGGGCGCCGAGTTTCTTGAGTGATTCGGCTTTCTCGGCCTTGGTGAGCTTCAGCCAGCGGGCGGCGTCGCTGCCCGTCAAGTCAGGGGCGTGCTCGATGTCGGCAGCGATGCCCAGCCCCGTGCGGGTAAAGCCGTCCTCACTCACGTCACCGCCCCAGCACACGGTGTAACCCTGCTTGAGGGCCTCGTCGATGGTCGCCATCATCTCGTCGAGGGTGACGTTCCAGCTGGGTCGCGGGCGCCACTTGTAGGGTGCCTCGATGACAAATTGCTCGTAGAAAGGATGGTGGGTGAAACTGGTGATGCTCACATAGTCGCGCTTGTTGATGCCCAGCATCTTGGCAAAGGTTTGGGGCGTGTACTGCTTGCCCTCAAATGTGAACCTCTCGGGACACGCGCCCAGGTAGGCGTCGAGGATGCCCTGCAAGCCTACCTTCCACTGGGTCGTCAGCTTGGTGCTGTTGCCCTTGGCGATAGATTCGACATAAGGCTCCAGTGTTGCGAAAAACTCAGTGAAGTTGGCCAGCGTGTCGCCAATCATCGAGCCCGGGCGTGCCATGGCCTCCTCGGGACAGATGCCGTGACGGTCAATTACCTCAAACACGTCGTCGGCCGAACCGCCCTCCGAGAATCGGCTGAAACCATGCATCCTCACGTGGTATTCGGCACAATCCACATAGTCCTTGCTGGCCACGAACATCTCGCTCAAGTCATAGGTCTTGCCTGTCTTGCGCAACAGCTCGGCCTCGATGTAGCCGATTGTGGCATAGGACCAGCACGTGCCGCTGCGGTTCTGATTCTTCACCGGCGTGATACCGTTTTCCAGCACTGTTGTGAACACAATCTCATCACCCGCTTGGGCCATCAATCCCAAGCACATCACTATCAAGCAAATAAACGTCCTTTTCATTATATCTCTCTTTGTTTTTTGCAAAAATACAACATAAATCCCATTTATGCAAATAGCCATCATCCGCATGTGATCTCTGCTTGATGATCTTTGAGAGCATTTTTTTATAATAACTGTACCCGTTGGAGGGATTGAAAAGTTAAAAAAATGTACGAGAAAGATGACAAGGGATTCTTCACGAGAATTATCTGAAGGCTTAGTCCCGGCAACTGTTGATAATGGGGTTTTACAGCAGGAAAAAGAGTGACACGCCAATGACCGAGATCAGGGCACCCAGCAGACTCTTGGTCGTGATGGGTTGCTTGAAGAGCCAGTAGGCAGGCAGAATGATGATGATGGGTGTCAGTGCCATCAGGGTGCTGGCAATGCCTGCGGCGGTATATTGCACGGCGAGCAACGATGCGCCCACGCCGACGAACGGGCCAAAGATGGTGGTCAGCACCGCGGCCGCCATGCCCTTGCGGTCATGCAAGCCCTTGCGCAACGGCGTGAATCCTTCTCGCAGGGCCATCAGCAGTGTGAATCCGATGGCACCGGCGATGCAGCGGAAGAAGTTGGCGTGGAACGGCAGCAGCCAGTCAGGCATTTCGGCCGTCAGCGATGCCTGGTAGTGATCCATGCCTATCTTGCTCAGCACCAGGCCGACACCTTGACACACGGCGGCTCCGATGGCAAACAGTACACC
>JAFTFA010000240.1 GCA_017449785.1 Muribaculaceae bacterium
GATGGGTCTTCCTGACCGCACGCCAGTATGGCACGCCGTTGTTCTACTCGCGCCCTCACGGCAGCACCCGCGAGAACTACTGGGGCGACAACGAGATCGGCAAGGTGGGCAATGACGAGTTCAAGCACCCCGTGGTGCGTGCTGTCAACGAGTTCCGCCACCGCAACGCGGGCCAGCCCGAGAACATCATCTACAGCGACAACGGCAAGCAGATTATCGTCGAGCGCGGCAACCGCAGTGCCGTGGTGATCAACCTCGACGAACAGGAGGCCCAGGTGGCCATCCCCGTCACGCTGCAGGGCGGCAAGTACCGTGACGCTGTGACCCGCCAGCGCTTCACCGTCAAGAAGGGCATCCTCAAGGCCACCCTGGCCCCGATGAGTGCTTTTATTCTGTACAAGTGACTTGAAATTTAGAGTTTAGAGCGCTTGAATTGTGCGAGCCAGTGGCTCGCAATACATAGACACAGCACATGCGCAATTGTGCGGATGTTTCACTAAGCACTAACCAGCTCGCACAGTGAGCATGCTTACAGTTCCAGGGGGAAATTGAGGGGGTGGCGGCGCTGGTAGCGGGTCCAGAAGGCTGTGCGGGCCTGCATGGTGAGGCGGACGGCCTCGTCCTCGTTGAAGCCGCGGGCGCGGGCGTAGCTGCGGGCAATGAGCTCGCTCATGCGTTTGGGGCCCCACACGCGGCACAGGGCGGCACAACCGTCCTGCATGTCGACGCGGTCAAAACGCATCCGGTTGATGTCCACCACGGCGAAATGGTAGCCCTCGTCATCCTTGTCCCACAGGATGTTGCCGGGGGAATAGTCCAGATGCAGCACCTCGCGGTCGTGCATCATGGCGGTGAAGCGACCCATGGCGTCGGCCAACTCCTCGTAGGTGCCCTCACGGGCATCACCCAACTCGAAGAACGTATGCCCCAGCGGGGACTGCACGCTGACGAAGTAGCTCAGTCCCAGCAGCCCGTAGCGGCGGCACTCGATGTAGGCGATGGGCTCGGGTGTGTCGATGCCGCGTTCCAGCAGGCGGGTGGGGTAGGTGAACGCCCGCAGCCCCTTGGGCTGGCGGATGCCAGTGGAATAGACGACGCGGTTGATCAGGTGGGGCACACAGTAACGCTTGGCGTTGACCAGGGTGCCGTCGGGCGCCTCGATGACGCGCAACTGGTTGCGCTTGTCATAGATGACCCGGCCCAGCCGCTCGAAGTCCTCGGGCAGCCGTTCCAGCCAGTGGCGCAGGTACTCATATTTCTTGTTGATGAGCATGATAGGGGTCTTATGGGATCTCGGAGATCTTGGAGTTCTCGGAGTTCTCGGAGATCTCAGAGTTTGTTAGAACCGAGTTGTTGCAGGATTGTCGTCAGGCGTTCTACATGGTCACCGCGGACGATGACGTGGTGGTTGCCGATGCTGCGCTCCAGGAAGTAGTCCAGCGGCTCGTCGAGGCGCAGGCGCAGCTGGGTGCGGCACATGTTGGGGTTGGTGGTGCACTCGAGCAATCGGGCCTTGCTGATGAAGAAACGCTCCATGCCCTTGCCGCCACACTTGACCACCGTCATGTCCATCGGATCAAAGATGCCCTCGACGGCGACGCCGCTCAGCGACTCGTAGTGGTCGCGCACGATGTAGCGGTCGGCCATCGCGGGAGCGATGGTACAGTGGGCAAACACCATCTCGTGGGCGGCGTTGTCCAGAATCTTGGACGGGTTGGCCATGAAGGTCATCTCGCCCGTGGCGGCCTGCACGGCCAGCATGGTGAGCAGCGTCTGTTCGTCGCCCTCACAGCCGGCGGGAATGCCCTCCTGGTTGAGCAGGGCCAGCGCCACGCAGCCCGTGGTGCGGGTCGTGGGGATGAGGTCAAAGCAGTTGAGCGTGAAGGCATCCAGGCGGTAACGCTCCACGATGCCCTTGACCGAGCGGTAGAGGCGCATGGCCTTGACCACCTCGTCGCGCGATGGCTCCCTGACGCCGATGGCACGGTCGATAAAGTCGTCGCTGATGTCCTGGACCTCGCTGTCGCTGACGGCCTCATAGCCCTTGACCACCTCGTCGAGCGGCACATCCACCATCTCGATGCCCCATCGTGCAAGCATGTCCTGATAGGACACAATGCTGGCGATGAGCCATCCCGACGGCTTGCCGATGACCCCCACGCGCTTGCCCCGCAGGCGTGCCACTGCCTCGCAGGCTGTGGCATACTCGTCGATGCCCTGCATGATGAAGCTGGTGGGACCGTGCAGGACGCGCCCGTGACGCCCGTCGAGACGCATCCACGAGAGGATCTCGAGCGAGGCGGCCAGCGAATTTTTCAGGCCGTCGGCGATGAGCACGACATAGGGCGGCAGGCGGTCGATGGCCCCCTTGACCATCTCCTCGACGCCGCCACTGCCCACGAGCACCATCGTGGCCCCCTCGACGGGCTGGCCGTCAAGTTCCTCGGGGAAGATGTAACGCACGTCATACCGCTCGGCGATGGCGTCGAGCAGTTCATGATGGTCGGTGAAAATCGACTCGCGGCTGGCGAGCGATGAAGCAAAGGTGATCAGGTTGAGTTTCATCGTGTCTATTTTTAGTGGATAGGTTAATTGCTGCAAAAGTAGTAGAAAATCGTGACAGCAGCAAGAAAAATGCGGTTGCCGTGGAGCAACCGCACTAAATTATCAAGTCAAAGCCTTGAAAATGCAAAATGGATGGAAGGGGTCGTCAATTCATTGAAAACACCCTGATCAGATTTAACGAGTGGCACCACCCAGGGCGATGTAGAGTGCGATGACGCCCATGGCACCGTTATACATGTTGACGGCTTGGTTGAGCTGTGCATTCAGGAGGGTCTCCTGGGCCGTGAGCACCTCCAGGTAGATGGCCTTGCCATTGTCCATGAGTTCGTGGGTGCCGCGATAGGCATCTTTCAGCACCTCGACCTGGCGTTGATAGTAGTCATGCTTCTCAACCGCGGCTTGATAGTCGGCCAGAGCTTCATTCACCTCGTTACCAGCATCAATGACCGTCTGCACATACTGGTTCATCATTTTCTCTTGTTCCAGCTGGTTGATCTTCAGGTTGGCCTTCAACTTCCCTTGTGCATAGACGGGCTGTGTCAACGATGCCACGGCATTGAGAAGAATCTTTCCAGGGTTTACAATGGCGCCGGCATTATTGGTCCATCCGGCTAAACCTTGCAGACTGATGGACGGGTAGAACGCAGCGCGCGCGGCTTGGGTGTTGTAGAAGGCCTCGGCCATGGCATAGTCGGCCATCTTGACGTCGGGACGGTATTGCAGGAGCATGGCCGGCACACCCGTTTCCAGGGCCTTGGGCAGAGAGTAGCTGCCCAGGTGGCTGCGCTCGATGTGCCGCGGGGTTATCGCCAGGAGGCTGCAGATGGCGTTCTCCACCTCGCGGATGTTGCGCCGATTGTCCACAATCGAGGTTTTCACGTTCAGGTAGGATGACTCCATCTGGTTGACAGCCGTGGAATAGGACTTGCCGTTCTCCCAGAGGGTCTTCTGGGTATCGAGCGAGATTTTCCACAGGCTGTCGGTAGCCATGAGGATTTCTTGCTGCTGGTCGAGCAGGAGCAGCGTGCAGTACTGTTGTGCCACGGCCGAGATGATGCTGGCCTTGACGGCTTGC
>JAFTFA010000241.1 GCA_017449785.1 Muribaculaceae bacterium
CACTTGCCCGCAGGTGCGGCACCCGTCATCGATGAGCACGTTGCAGTTGCCCGTGGCAGGAATGCTGTCCAGGAAGGTGTTGATGCCCGCGCGACGCGCTACTTCATCGGCATGGTCGCTGATGATGACCCAGGGCCACTGTCCGCTGGCAGGCTTGTCGCGTGTGGGCAGCAGGCGCTTGATGAGCCGCTTGGCCATCGCCATGCCGGCACGCACGATCACGCCCAGCTTGACGATCGGGTAGAAGATGACGTTGAACCGCGGGAAATGCTTGCGGTAGAAAATGAGCATCGCGTCATAGAACACCCTCACATATCGCATCGAGTCCTTGTGGGTGCTCTCGCCCTTGTAGTGCACCATGGGTGTGGGCAGGAACCAGTTCTCGTAGCCCGCCTTGACGATGCGGTAGCTCAGGTCGATGTCCTCGCCATACATGAAGAAGTCCTCGTCAAAGCCGCCCAACTGTTGCAGCACGCTCGTGCGGCACAGCATATAGGCTCCCGACAGGATGTCGATGCACTGCGGCTCCAGGTCGCTCAGGTAGCGCAGGTGGTACTTGGCAAACCATGGCGAACGGGGAAACAGCTTGGACAGCCCGAAGATCTTGCAGAACGATACCCACGGGGTGGGGAAGGAGCGCTTGCTCTCGGGCAGGAAGACACCGTTGCCGTCCATCATGCGTGCGCCGATGGCGCCGCACTTGGGATGAGATTTCATCCACTCGATGCCATCTTCCAGGCAACGCGGCGTGATGATGGTATCGGGATTGAGGATGAGCGTGTACTCCCCCCGGGCCTGCATGATGGCCTGGTTATTGGCCCTGGCAAAGCCCACGTTCTCCTGGTTCTCGATATAGGTGACCTGGGGGTGGCGCTCGCGTGAAAAAGCGATGCTGTCGTCCCGTGAAAGGTTATCGACGACAATGACCTCGCCCGTCATGCCCTGCATGGCTTGCTCTACCGAGCGCAAAGTCTGCTCCAGCAGGTACTTCACGCGGTAATTGACGATGACGACGGTCAGATCCATATAGATATATTAAATTAACGCGAGATTATTCGTTTTCGTATTTATAGCTCAATGCCGCTCCCAGTGCTGTGCAGTAGAGGGCATACTTGGGCATGTGGAAGTGGACATGATAGAGGTCTTCCAGTTCTGTGAAGACTTCATTGCATGCCGACAACAGGGTGAGTTTGCCGATGAGCACAAAGTCCTTGAAACCGTCATTGGATTGAGACATCACGGCACAGGATCCGATCGTCTCAAGCACCATGCGGACGAGTCCGGCAGCGATGTCATTGTCGGTGGGCATGGATTGATGGGCGTCGCCAAACAATGACGCCGTTGTGTACATGTCCAGGCCGTCAATGACTTCGTCACACACGTCTATCATCCTCAGGTTGCAGTGGCTGATGTCTCCATCGCCGGCCATCTCGTTGACATGGTATATGCTGGTGGTCTTGAGCAGCAGGTGTGACAGCCCCATGAGCGTGCCGCCACCCATGGCGATG
>JAFTFA010000242.1 GCA_017449785.1 Muribaculaceae bacterium
ATGAGGAAGTAGCCAGGGAATCCCATGTTCTTGATGGTGTCCAACTCAAAGTCCAAGCGCTCGCGTTGCTCATCGGTGAGGTCGGGCCAACGTTCCTTGGCGCCCTCATAGACCAGGTAGCGCAGGTAGTCATCCTCGTCCTTGAAGCCGTCGGGCAGCGGGAAATCGGGCAGGATGGGGCCGTGGTCGATGCTGTAGATCTCGATTTTGTCGAGTATCTCGTTGGTGTTTTGCAGGGCCTCGGGAATGTCGGCAAACACTTCGTTCATTTCCTCCTGGGTCTTGAACCATTCCTGCTTGCTGTAGAGCATCACGTTCTCATCGGTGAGCTTCTTGCCGGTGGAGAGACAGATGAGGCGCTCGTGGGCGTCGGCATCTTCCTCATTGACACAGTGGGAGTCGTTGGTGCAGATGAGCTTGATATCCCACTCCTTGGCAAACTGGATCAAGGCATCGTTCACCAGGCACTGTTTCTCGTAGGTCTCATGGTTGGCGCGCACAACGGTGGCCTTGTGGCGTTGCAGCTCCAAGTAATAGTCGTCGCCAAAGATGCTCTTGAACCACTTGATCGTCTCTCGGGCCTCTTGCATGCGGCCGCCCATGATGAGCTGGGGCACTTCTCCACCCAGGCATGCCGAGCTGCAGATGATGCCCTCATGGTATTTCTCGAGCTCGCTATGGTCGGTGCGGGGATGGTAGTACATGCCTTCGGTCCAGGCGTGGGAGACAATCTTGATGAGGTTCTTGTATCCCTTCAAGTTCTTGGCCAGCAGGATGAGGTGGTTGCCGTTGTCGCGCTTGTCGTTGCGATCGTGACGGTCCTTGTTGGCCACATAGACCTCGCAGCCGAAGATGGGCTTGAACTTCTCATCGTCGCCACGCTTCTTGTTCAACTTGCCCACGTAGTCATGGAACTCCTTGATGCCAAACATGTTGCCGTGGTCGGTGATGGCCATGCCGCGCATCCCGTCGCTGATGGCCTTGTCAACCAACTGCTTGACGGGAGCCTGTCCGTCAAGGATTGAATATTGTGAGTGTACGTGCAGATGTACAAATGGTATCATATAAATATAGTTTGATTTTAGTTTCAGATGCGGAGTGTAAAATTACACCAATTTTCTCAGTCACGAAAAAAAAGTTATTAACAATATCATGTGTGCAGCCATCGGTGAAATCAGGTGATGATAGCTTTTTCATGAAGCAGGTGAAAAAAAATAGAAATTCTTGCATAAATGGAGAACAATCTATCAAATTCTTGTTACCTTTGCAGGAGTAAACAGATTTATGGTTTTTTGTTATGGCTGAAATGAAGATATTCTCGGGCACTAACTCTCGTTATGTCGCCTTGAAGATTGCTAAGGAACTTGGAATGGAACTTGGAAAACTCAACATTCTGCATTTTGCCGATGGGGAGTTTGAAGTATGCTATGAGGAGCCCGTTCGCGGTGCTGAAGTCTATCTGGTACAATCCACCTTTAACAGCAGTGAGAACCTGATGGAGCTGTTGCTCATGATCGACGCCGCCAAGCGGGCATCGGCCCACTCGGTGATTGCCGTCATCCCTTACTTCGGCTGGGCCCGCCAGGACCGCAAGGACAAGCCTCGCGTGTCGATTGCTGCTAAGCTGGTTGCCAACCTGTTGATTGCCGCAGGCATCAACCGTCTCATCACCATGGACTTGCATGCCGACCAGATTCAGGGCTTCTTTGACGTTCCTGTTGATCACCTGTATGCGTCCACCATGTTTGTCCCCGACATCGAGTCACTGCACCTCGAGAATATGGTCATTGCATCGCCCGACGTGGGTGGTGCCAAGCGAGCCAATTCTTATGCTAAATATTTCAACACGCCGCTCGTGTTGTGCCACAAGCAGCGTCTGCAGGCCAACGTCGTCGAGAGCATGACCATCATCGGCGAGGTAGAGGGCAAGGACGTGATACTCATTGATGATATGGTAGATACAGCCGGCACCATCTGCAAGGCGGCCTCGTTGATGAAGGAGCACGGTGCCCGCAGCGTGCGTGCCTATATCTCCCATGCAGTCATGAGCGATCCCGCCTCGGAGCGCGTGATGCAAAGCGGACTGGACGAGCTGGTCATCAGCGACAGCATCCCCTATGATCCTGAACGTTGCCCCAAGGTGCGTGTGCTGAGTGTCGACAAGCTGTTTGCTAATACCATAAAGCACGTCAACCGCAAGGAATCTATCAGCGAAGTATTTCTTTTCAAATAAATCATCAATCAAGTTATGAAACTGTATCGCCGCGTGGGACATTTGCCCATGCGGCGATACAGTTTTTTGACGGGGGCGATATAATCGATGGCCCATCGGTGATGATTTGTTTTAAGCAGTCAGGATATTGACAATCATCTCCCCCACTGGGACTGGAGCCAGGCAACCTTCTTGTGGAAAGACGGTTTGCCATATTGTTCCATCCTTTGTGAAATGTTGTCGGAGCCTATCGTTGGCCAAATCTTTGAGTCATAATTTCCTGCTTCATCAATTCTGGCTGCAAACCGATCCAGGAAATCGTCCATCCCGGGATAGACTCCCTGATAAAACTTTTTCCAATAATAGTGTACACGTTCCTGGAAATGCTTAAATTTAACGATTTCTGTAATCCAGTGTAAGTGGCTGAAACTGGGCACATTTTCATAGATGAACTCATTGAACTTGTATGTCGGTGACCACCTGTGATACACGCAGCCACCGTCCCATAGTGGCCCGAAGATGAGTTTGGTGTTGTTACCTCGCTCCTTGTACATATAACAGCTACCAGAAAACGATTCAATATTGTCAGTGATTTCCTGGATGATATAATAGATAGCTAGTGCGTCAATATCGATGTACAGTTCCCAGGTCCTGTCGTTGACATTGTTGCTCTTAATGGCTTCGTTAGTCTTGACGAGAAAGTCTGTAATGTAAGCACGCTGTTCGGCACTCAACTCATCGGGCGAGTGAGGAGTAATCATTATGTTGGAGTTTTGATCAACAATAGTGATTCTGTTAGGTGTTGCATAATTATCGATTTCCAGGAGCCATCCGCCAGTCATGTTGTACGGGACGGTTTCGCCATCTTGTTGC
>JAFTFA010000243.1 GCA_017449785.1 Muribaculaceae bacterium
GCAGACGGCGATGGTGAGCCATTTGCCTTTTTTGAAGAACTTATAGACTACTGAGAGAATCAGCACGAGAGCTACTGCGACCACGATGCCGAGTACCGTGCCCCAGGATAGAAGAAGGGGCAAATAGTCGGTCACGTCAATGTGGTGTTCATATTCGGGCAGGCGCTCAAACCAATATTGCAAGATGTCTATCATAGAGTTAAAGCTAATTAGTAATTCATGTGCAAAAATATGGAAAAAAACTCACATTTGGTCATTTTCAACAAGTTTTTGAGTAATTTTGCCATCGAAATGAATCACGAACTCTACATAGCCAAGCGAATGACGCTGAACAACGAGCGGCAGAAGGGCTCACCCAGCCTGACGGTCGCCCTGGTCGGCATCGTGCTTGCCGTTGTCGTGATGATCCTGTCGATTGCTGTCGTGATGGGCTTCAAGGGCGAGATCACAGGCAAAATCATGCATCTGGATGCCCACCTGCGTGTCACCAATGCCGCCCTGGGGCTGGATGACAACTATGCCACCGTCAACGGGCGCGAGGTGCGCGAGGCCATCGCCGAGAGTGGCGACTTTGCGCCGCGCATCGAGAGCATCAGCCTCATTGCCGACAAGAGCGCCATCCTCAAGACCGACGACGACTTCATGGGCATCATCATGCGGGGCGTGGACGACGGCTACGACTGGCGCTACCTGCATGACAGGATGGTCGAGGGCGACATTCCCGTCGCCACCGATAGCGCCTCGCATGGACAGATCACTATTTCCAAGACCGTTGCCGACCGCCTCATGCTCCACGCGGGCGACAAGGTGATGACCTACTTTATCGACAACAGCATCAAGGTGAGGAACTTGACCATCAGCGGCGTGTTCGAGACCGACCTGGAAGCCTTTGACAACGCCTACATCGTGGGAGACATCCAAGTCGTGCAAGGTGTCAACGGGTGGCACGGCGACACCGGCACACAGGTGGCCATCAACATGAAGGACACCCGTGACCTGGACAATGATGCCTATGACCTGTATACGCTACTGGCCGAGAACACCATCCAGCGCGAGAGCAAGAACCTGTTCTTTGTCTCAACAACCCAGCAGAACAACATGCCGTTCTTCGCCTGGTTGCAGATGCTGGACATGAATGTGGTCATCATCTTGACGCTGATGATGATTGTGGCAGCGTTCACCCTGATCTCGGCGATGTTGATGATTGTACTGGAGCGCATCAGGGTCATCGGCAATTTCAAGGCGATGGGAGCGACCAACGGCTCCATCCGCCGCATCTTCATCTACCTGACCGGCAAACTCATCCTCAAGGCCCTCATCATCGGCAATGTGGTCGGCATCGGCCTGTGCCTGCTGCAACGCTACGGACACATTGTCCGTCTTGATCCCACAGCCTACTATATGCCCTATGTGCCCATCTCGCTGAGCTTGCCCGCCCTGCTGATGCTCAACGCGGGCATCATCATCGTGTCCTACCTGACCCTGCTCGGCGCCAGCCACATCATCTCGACCATCAAGCCAACGGCCACGATGCGATTTGAGTAACGCCGAGGATCATCCAGGCCGTCCACCCCTCCATCAACGCAGGATTATAATCAAACTACATTATAAATAAACAACGACTAGAAAAGATGAAAAAGAACCAGCTGAACATCAATGAGGAAGCAGCTCGCTGCCTGCTGTGTGAAAATGCACCTTGCAGCCTGGCCTGCGGCAAGGGCGACGTGGCCCGAGCCATTCGCGCCGTGCGCTTCGACAACAAAACCATCGCCCGCCTGTGGCTGGAAGGATGTGAAGATAGCGACCTGGAGAAGGCCGAACAGGCCTGCGTCCACTATGACCGCCCCATCCGCATCCGGGAAATTGTGAGCCAACTGCCTGATGTGCCCCAAACCGATCTGCCGAGTCTGGCCATCGACTTCTGCGGCATCCCCTGCGAGAGCCCGTTCTTTCTCGCCTCCTCGTCGGTGTGCACCAACTATGAGATGGTGGCACGCGCCTTCGACGCCGGGTGGGCAGGCGTGTTCTACAAGACCATCTGCCTGGATGACATCAACGAGGTGTCGCCACGGTTTGACGTCATGCACCGCGAGGGTGATAAGGGTGACTTCACCGCATTGCGCAACATGGAGCAGTTGAGCGAGAACCCTGCCGAGGTGGATCTGGAAATCCTGCACCGCCTCAAGCAGAATTATCCCAACAAGATTGTCGACGACTCCATCATGGGCTCGACCGAGGAACAATGGATTGAACTGGCCAAGAGGGCCGAGGCCGCCGGCGTTGATGCCGTGGAGCTGAATTTCTCCTGTCCCCAGATGCGCCTTGCCGGCATGGGCAGTGACGTGGGTCAGAACCCCGAGCTGGTCACCTTCTACACTTCCTATGTCAAGCATTCGGTTTCCATCCCCGTCATCCCCAAGATGACGCCCAACATCACGTTGATGAGCAATCCCGCCATGGGAGCCTACTTTGCCGGTGCCGACGCCATCAGCGCCATCAACACCATCAAGAGTGTCACCATGGACGAGCGCTCCGAGGTGTCGGGCAAGTGGACCGTATCGGGCCTCTCGGGACGTGCCGTCAAGCCCATCGCCCTGCGCTTCATCCTCGAGATGTCGCAGAACTCCGTGATGCAGAACCTGCGACTGAGCGGCATCGGCGGCATCGAGACCTGGCGCGACGCCCTCGAGTTCATCCAGCTGGGCTGCAGCAACGTGCAGGTGTGCACCGCCGTGATGCAGTATGGCTACCGCATCATCGATGACCTCACGCTGGGCCTGCAGCACTACATGGCCAGCCGAGGCATCACCAAGCTCTCGACACTCGTGGGCGAGCAACTGACCAATTTTGTCAAGCCCAGCGACCTGGACCGCAAGACGGTTGTATTCCCCATCTTCAACACCGACAAGTGCATCGGCTGCGGCAGGTGCTACATCTCCTGCATGGACGGCGGCCACCAGGCCATCACCTTCGGCGACGACCGCAAGCCCCACCTCGTGGGCAACAAGTGCGTCGGGTGCCACCTGTGCCGCCTCGTCTGCCCCACCGGCGCCATCGGCACCTCTAAGCGCGTCCCCAAGCGCAAAGGGAAAATAAACACTAGTGGATTTTAAGTCCACAACTTCATTCAAGCGTGAAAATGAAATATCCGCTTACGCCACAAGTTCCCTTGACTCGCCATCACCGTTCAACGTGTCACGATGGTGATCCTGATATTTGTGCACCATCTTATCACTCTGAACAGCAGAACTACAATCGCTGTAGCCTATCATCTAAAAGTTACAGCACCAATAAGGGTTGTGAAACACACGACATTTCAACTGGAGGTGGGGAGACGTTCAATATTTCGACTTCTTCACATTCCTGCTTGTGCTCATGCATGATTAATACTCGATTTGCATCTGGACATGCTCCCCACTCCCGACTCCTTACCGATTGTAGATGTCTTCACGAATGCATATCACGATTGGCTGGTTGCCGCATTGCTGCTGCAAGTCGCCTATCTTTACATGATAGCGATACATTGTCACCCGCACTATTTGGCACGTCATACGTCTTACTGTTTTACCATAGTAACGACATTTCTCAATGGGACGAGGTCGCTACTTTGAAAAACAAAAGGGCACAACATCTTGCGTAGGAATAGCCTATAATGAGATAATGAGATAATAACAACGAAACCTGAACCTTTTAAAAGCGTATCTTAACTTTCTTCTTTATAACAAGATTATAGATTCATGATTTCCGTCGATAATAAAGAATACCGCTTATTGTTTGATCGTACAGATACTACTTTCTTGCGCGGATTGTCAATTCTTGCTATTGTAATACATCATATATATCAATTCACATCATATGTATATGGAATTACATACCCATCCGCACTCAATTTGTTATTTTCAAGTTTCGGCTATATGGGCGTATCTGTTTTCTTCATGTTATCGGGATATGGATTAACTTGTTCCGTCAAGAAGAATGCACCTATAACAAAAACATACATCATTTCTCATCTTACCAAACTAATTGAGCCATTTATATATGTATGGATTTTAGATCTTTTATTTTTCTACACTTCGCCCAATGAATCATTAATAAACTTGATTTCATTGTCCTTATCAAATAATGAACTTTGGTTCTTAAAAGAAATCTTCATACTATATCTGCTTTATTTATTGCCCTTTATTATTTACAGGAATCATTCACAAGCAATTATCATACCGCTTTTACTATCAACACTATTTGCAATTATCGTTTCATTCATTGCCACTCCTAGTTATTGGTGGAATTCAACATTATGCTTTCCTTTAGGCATATTATGCTCATTGAGAAAAGACAATATTGATCTCATCTATAAAAAACATAGATATTCACTCTGTTTTTTGTTCGCAGTCTTATTTACTGTATCATATTTCTTGTCATATCATTATATCCTAGTTGAAATATTGAGATCCATCTCTTTTGCAATACTAGCAATTTTATTAGTAACATTCCGCAAACATCGAATTTCATGCTTCGAAATACTCAGTGTTGAAAGC
>JAFTFA010000244.1 GCA_017449785.1 Muribaculaceae bacterium
CTTGCTGTTACTCGACCAGCCGGCGAGCAGGATGCCCAGGACGCCGATGGACGACACGGCGATGATGAAGAACACGCCGATGTTCATGTCGATGACTTGCAGGCCCTTACCCCAGGGCAGGCAGGCGAAGGTGAGCATCGAGGCGATCAACACCAGGTAGGGAGCCAACTTGAAGAGGAACTTGTCGGTGTTCCACAGGGTGATCAGCTCCTTCTGGAGGATCTTGATCACGTCGGCAAACACCTGGAGCAAGCCCCACTTGCCCACGCGCATCGGGCCCAGGCGGCACTGGATCCAGCCGCAGACCTTGCGCTCGTAGAAGATGTAGAACATGGCGATGAGCGAATAGGCGACCAGCAGGCCGACGGCCACCAGGACGCACTCTATAGTCGTCGTGAGCCATGCGGGCATGACGCCGTTCATCAGCTCATCTAACCAACTCGTGACTGTTCCGAAGTCAAACATATCTCTAATTTCTTTTACTGTTAGTGGTTTTGTTCTCTCTATTTAACACGTTGATGATCAGCGGTCGATGTCGGGGATGACAAAGTCGAGCGACGCCGTGATGGTGATCAGGTCGGCGATGAGGTTGTCGCGGCACGTGAGGTCCACCACGCCGATGAGGTTGAAGCACGGCGACTGGAAGTGGACGCGCACGGGCTTGGTGCCGCCGTCACTCTCGATATAGACGCCGAAGGCGCCGCGGCTGGCCTCGACCTGCTGGTACCAGTGGCCGGCGGGCAGCTTCATGACCTTGGGAACCTTGGGGGCGCAGTACTCGCCCTGGATGCCCTCGGCCTCGAGCTTGTCGCAGGCCTGGCGCAGGATCTTGATGCACTGCTCCATCTCCTTCATGCGGACCATGTAGCGGTCCATCGAGTCGCCGTTGTGGTAGATGACCTCGTCGAAGTCGAACTCGTTGTAGAGCGAGTAGGGGTTGGTCTTGCGCACGTCGCAGGCAAAGCCGCTGGCACGGCCCGAGGGGCCGGTGATGGCATAGTCGATGGCGTCCTGCTTGGAGAGCAGGCCGACGCCCGTCATGCGGTTCACGGCGATGACGTTGCCGGTGAAGAGCTTGTGGTACTCGGCCAGGTTCTTCTCGATGACGTCACAGGCGTGGCGCACATCTTTTATAAAGTCCTCGTGCACGTCGGCCACCACGCCGCCGATGGTGCTGTAGCTCATCGACATGCGGGCGCCGCAGGTGCGGTCAAAGATGTCATAGATCAATTCCCTCTCGCGGAAGCCGTAGAAGAAGGCCGTCGTTGCACCCTGGTCCATGGTCAAGCAGCCGTAGCTCAGCAGGTGGGACGACAGGCGCATGAGCTCGTCCATCATCAGGCGGATGAGCTCGGCGCGGCGGGGCACCTCAAGACCGAGGGCCTTCTCGACGCACAGGCACATGCAGTGGCGGTTGATGTGGGCGGCCATGTAGTCCATGCGCTCGGTGTAGAGCAGCATCTGGGGATAGGTGAGGCTCTCGCACATCTTCTCGATGCCGCGGTGGATGTATCCGCTGACGACGTCGATCTTCTTGACCGTCTCGCCGTCGATGCTGGCGCGGTAACGCATCACGCCGTGGGTGGAGGGGTGCTGCGGGCCGACGTTGATGACATATTCGTCGTCCTCGAACACCTTGCCCTCGACCTTCTTGACCTTGCCGTTCTCGTCCTCGACCCAGCGGCAGGTGTAGTCCTCGTTGGTCTCGTCGTCGAGACGCAGGGGGTTGCTGGCGGGGTCATAGTCCTTGCGCAGTGGGTAGCCCACCCAGTCGGTGCGCAGGAACATGCGGCGCATGTCGGGGTGGCCGATGAACACGATGCCGTAGAAGTCATATACCTCGCGCTCCTGGAAATTGGCCACGGGCCACAGGTCCACGACGGAGTGCAGGCGGGGATTCTCGCGGTCGGCGGTGGTCACCTTGATGTGCAGCAACTCGTGGGTGGAGGTGTTGGTCAGGTAGTAAACGCAGCCCAGGGCTTCGGTCCAGTCCATGCCGACGACGGCGCTCAGCACGTCATAGTGCAGCTGGGTCTTCAGGGCGTGAGCCAGGTCGTGCCACTGTGCGTCGGGGACGGTGACCAGCGGGAACTCGCCGGTGGTGTCCACGGTGGCCTGGGGGCACAACTGTGTGATTTTGTTCTCTATGTCTGCCATATCTGAATGGATTTTTATCGGGTTACTTTATTTGGCCTCCTCCTTGATGTACTTGAGGCCGTCGAGCTTCTCCTTGCGGTTGGTGCCGCCGAAGTACTTCTGCACCTTGATCTTGCGCTGCAGCTGCATCAGGGCATAGAAGAATGCCTCGGGACGCGGGGGGCAGCCGGGCAAATAGACGTCGACGGGGATGATCTCGTCCACGCCCTTGACCACGCAATAGCTGTTCTTAAAGGGGCCGCCGCTGACGGTGCATGAGCCGCAGGCGATGACATACTTGGGCTCGGCCATCTGCTCGTAGAGGCGCTTCAGGGCCGGGGCCATGCGGTAGTTGATGGTGCCCTGGCACATGATGTAGTCGGCCTGGCGGGGGCTGTTGCGTGCCACCTCAAAGCCGTAACGGGCCATGTCATAGCGGGCGGCGCCCAGGCACATGAACTCGATGGCGCAGCAGCTGGTGCCGAAGCACAGCGGCCACAGCGAGTTGCTCACGCCCCAGTTCATCAGCTGGTCGAGCTTGCCGACGATGATGTTGGTGCCGCCGGCACGCAGTTGCTCTACCAGGTTGTCGATATACTCGTTGTCCTTGAAGTCCTCATGCTTCATCGACTTGATTTTCACTTCCATCTCAACGCTCCTTTCTTCCAGGCATAAGCCAGACCTAAAACGAGAATAACAAGGAAGGTACCCACGGCGAGCAGCGCCTGGCTGCCGATGCCCTTGCAGATGGTTGCCCAGGGGAACAGGAAGACCGTCTCCACGTCAAACATCAGGAACAGGATGGCGAACAGGTAGTAGCCCACGTGGAACTGGGCCATCGAGTCGCCTCGGGTGGGGATACCGCACTCAAAGGGTTCACCCTTCTTCTTGGTGTAGCTGCGCGGGCCGATCAGCCACGCGATAACCAGGGCGCTGACTACCAGCAATACGCCGGTCAAGGCCGCCGTGATCGCCATTGTCGTGCTCTGTACTCCGAAAATTGATAAATCCATAAAACGAAGTTTTATTATTGTTTTGTTTTAATTTTTGGCAGGTTAATACATGCAAACGCTTCAAAAGCCCTGCTGTACAATTACTTGCGCACTCGTGCGACGGGCGACAATACAGCAAAGTCCCGAAATTCGGTGCAAATTTACATAAAATTAATTAAACAGCCAAACCAAAAGCGCGCCATTTTTGGCTCCTGTTAACAAGTCGGTGCCCGGCCTGGCCGTCCGCCTAAAACGTCTTGACCCGTCATCGCCCGGGCCCGCTAAGCCGCCAATGTTTTTTCAAACAACGATAAGAACCTGTCTGACAACATCAACAACTTTTTTTAAAAAACAACAGAATGTCTTTTAGAACAACTGAACAGTCTGAAAAATCTGGAGCATCCGCGCTCTTTGGGGGTCACGCTAAGCCGCGAAGGCGCGAAGTTTTTTTATGATTGCTCGCAAGGGGCTTGCAATCAGATGCGGATTTTTTAAAAAACAACTTTAACA
>JAFTFA010000245.1 GCA_017449785.1 Muribaculaceae bacterium
TGATATCCAGAATATCATATCGAAGCAAGTACCGGAAGGTCAAAAGGGGGGTACATTGGGGGGAAGCACCGAGTAGAAATAAAAATAAGTGACTGATTTTTCAGTCACTTATAAAATCGGTTGTGGAGCATAGCGGACTCGAACCGCTTACCTCAACACTGCCAGTGTTGCGCTCTACCAGATGAGCTAATGCCCCGAATTGCGAGTGCAAAGGTAATGCTATTTTTTGAACTGCCAAATTTTTGGATGAAAAAATCTAAATTTTTTTGTTTAAAGGGGCATTTTGATGGGGTGGGAGGCGGTCTTGGGAGGCTCTGGCGGTTGAAAAATCGCATTTTGCCACGAAAAGTGGAAATATTTTCGCCTCGCGGGCTAGGATATTGAAAAAAAGTACTAATTTTGCAGAAAAAATTGGCTACTATGGCTTTGTCGGAGCTTAAAGAGAAATTGCAGTTGTTGTCGCGCAAGGTGGAGACGTTGCGTGGCAGGTATGTTTCTCTTCAGGCCGAGAAGAGGGAAATGGAACGGACCATCGAGTGCCAGCAGCTGGAGATTGATCAGTTGCAGAAGGAATTGTCGCAGTTGAAGATTGACAATGAGTTCCTGCGTGTGGCACATTCTGTTCCTCGCAGTCCCGAATTGGTTGCCCGATACAAGCAGCAGGTTGCCAGGATGGTGCGGGACATTGACCGGTGCATCAAACAATTGAATGCTTGACGTGACGATACCTGACGTTATGGCCGACAATAATAAAGTGAAAATATGGATACAGCTTGCCGCTGCCGAGAATCCCATCGCCCTGAGCATAAATCGGGACGAGGAGGAGAATTACCGCAAGGCAGAGGAGCTTGTCAACACGTTGTGGAAAAAATGGATGGCCCGCTTCGGCGGCAAGTCCGAGGACGTGCTTGGCAGGGTGGCTTTCCAGTTTGCACGCCTCTATTTGGAGGCTTACGGTGAAAACCGTGAGGTCAATGAATTCCTGACTGATTTGGATCATCAACTCGATGCGCTGTTGGGCGACGACGAGTGAGACTGACTTAACGCCCTCTTGAGCAGGACGATGTGCGGTGTGATGAATGCACATGGGATGGCGAGAGTGGGAGTGACGATATATTTGTTTAAGATATTAGGTTCCTGCACCACTTTAGGATTAATGTGATATTCTGCTGTCATGCAGCGGAGTGTGCATTGCCCCGAAGTGGCGCGTTGTTTAAATATTTTTATCAATTTATAAATGAACGCAATAGTTATTGTAATTGTAGCCATCCTCGCGATGGCAATTGGCTGGGGTGTGGCGATGTACTTGTCGCGAAAGAATGCCAAGTCCCAAGCCAACGAGATTATCGAGAAGGCCCGCCTTGAAGCCGAGGTGCTCAAGAACAACGAGGTGCTGAAGGGCAAGGAAGCCAGTATGTCGATCAAGAATGAGGCCG
The DNA here is from genome assembly GCA_017449785.1 of Muribaculaceae bacterium. Classification (GTDB taxonomy): domain Bacteria; phylum Bacteroidota; class Bacteroidia; order Bacteroidales; family Muribaculaceae; genus Sodaliphilus. Next base: position 1,437 of record JAFTFA010000245.1, read on the forward strand.
AGAAGGAGGCCAATGCGCGGCTGACCAAGGTGCAGACCAGCGAGGCCAAGCTGAAGCAGCGCGAGATGCAGCTCAACCAGCAGCAGGGTGAGGTGCAGCGTCGTCGCAATGAGGTGGATAACCTCAAGGTGAATGTCGAGAACCAGATGGCCCTGCTCGAGCAGCGCAAGACCGAGGTGGACAAGATGGAGCGCAGCGTGCGCGACACCCTGGAGCACGTCAGCGGCTTGTCGGCCGAGGAGGCTAAGGAGAAACTGATCGAGTCGCTCAAGGACGAGGCCAAGACCAATGCCGCCAGCTATATCAACGATATCATGGACGATGCCAAGATGACTGCCAACAAGGAGGCCAAGCGCATCATCATCGAGACCATCCAGCGCGTGGCTACCGAGACTGCCGTGGAGAACGCGGTGACGGTGTTCCATATCGACAATGATGAGATCAAGGGTCGTATCATCGGCCGTGAGGGCCGCAACATCCGTGCCCTGGAGGCTGCTACCGGCGTCGAGATCGTGGTTGATGACACTCCCGAGGCCATCGTGCTGTCGGGCTTTGATCCCGTGCGCCGCGAGATTGCCCGTCTGGCCCTGCACCAGCTGGTGAGCGATGGCCGCATCCATCCTGCCCGCATCGAGGAGGTCGTGGCCAAGGTTCGCCGCCAGGTCGAGGAGGAAGTCATCGAGACCGGCAAGCGCACGGCTATCGACATGGGTATCCATGGCTTGCATCCCGAGCTCATCCGCCTCATCGGCAAGATGAAGTATCGTTCCAGCTATGGCCAGAATCTGTTGCAGCACTCGCGCGAGACGGCCAACCTGTGTGCCATCATGGCCAGTGAGCTGGGCCTGAATCCCAAGAAGGCCCGTCGTGCCGGCTTGCTGCACGACATCGGCAAGGTGCCCGACGATGAGCCCGAACTGCCGCATGCACAGCTGGGCATGAAGCTGGCCGAGAAGTATAAGGAGAAACCCGACATCTGCAATGCCATCGGTGCCCACCACGACGAGGAGGAGGCGACGAGCCTCTATGCTCCCATCGTGCAGGTGTGTGACGCCATCAGCGGTGCGCGTCCCGGTGCCCGCCGCGAGATTGTCGAGGCCTATATCAAGCGCCTGAATGATCTGGAGCATCTGGCCCTGTCCTATCCTGGCGTTGTCAAGACCTATGCCATCCAGGCCGGCCGCGAGCTGCGCGTGATCGTCGGTGCCGACAAGATCAGCGATGCCGAGACCGAGAAGCTGTCCACCGAGATTGCCCAGAAGATCCAGGATGAGATGACTTATCCCGGACAGGTGCGCATCACCGTCATCCGCGAGACGCGCGCCGTGAGCTACGCTAAATAATCTTGTGTGCGTACCACGATGGACGAGAACAAACAGAACCTACAAGTGACATTGCCCGACGGTGGGGGTGACTCCTGCGTGAAGTGTGACGCGGGCGGTTGCTCCTGTGCCTGCGGTGATGACCTGGGGCGGTGCAACTTGACGAGCACCAACTGGCTCGCCGATGTGCCCGACAATGAATTTGACATTGTCGAGGTGCTCTTCAAGAACACTCGCCGCGGCTTCTACCGCAACAGCACCCACATCCCCCTCAAGCAGGGCGACTGGGTGGCTGTCGAGGCCAATCCCGGGCATGACATCGGCCGCGTGGGACTCACGGGACGTCTGGTCAAGAGCCAGATGAAGCGTGTGAACCTGCGCAAGGATGCCGAGATACTGCGCGTCTTCCGCAAGGCCAAGCCCGCCGACATGGAGCGCTACGAGCAGGCCAAGGCCCGCGAGGAGGACACCATGATACGCTCCCGCAAGATTGCGGTGGACCTGGGCCTGAAAATGAAGATTGGCGACGTTGAGTACCAGGGCGACGGCAACAAGGCGATTTTCTATTATATTGCCGATGAGCGAGTGGACTTCCGCCAGCTCATCAAGGTGCTGGCCGACGTCTTCAAGATACGCGTCGAGATGAAGCAGATCGGTGCCCGCCAGGAGGCTGGCCGCATCGGTGGCATCGGCCCGTGCGGCAGGCCATTGTGCTGTGCCACGTGGATGTCGAGCTTTGTGTCGGTAGCGACCAGTGCGGCGCGATTCCAGGACATCTCGCTCAATCCCCAGAACCTGGCCGGCCAGTGTGCCAAGCTCAAGTGCTGTATCAACTTCGAGGTGAATACCTATGTCGAGGCCATCCGCCAGCTGCCGGCCAAGGATGTGCACCTCGAGACCAAGGATAACACCTACTATTACTTCAAGGCCGATGCCTTGAAGCGCGAGATCATCTACTCGACCGAGCGCAATGCGCCGGTCAATACAGTCACGTTGACGGCAGCCCAGGCCTTCGAGATCATTGCTCTGAACAAGAATGGCGTCAAGCCCGACAGCCTCTTGCCCGAGACCGACGGCAAGAAGGGCGGCTCACCCTTCGGCGACCTGTTGAACCAGGATGCGATCAACCGCTTCGACAAAAAGAAGAAGAAAAAGAAGAAGAAATCGCCCGCTGGCGGCAACGGCGGTGACAAGCCCGCTCCCGGTAACGAGAAGAAGGGCGAATCCAAGCCTGCCAACAATGCTCCCGCGACCGAGGGCAATGATGGCGCCAAGAATGACCGCAACAAGCCGCCTCGCCAGGGTAAGCCCAAGGCCAAGCGCCCCCAGCAGCATCAAGGGCAACCGCGAGAGGGGCAACCGCGAGAGGGACAACCGCCTCAAGGCGAGAAGCCCCAGCGGCAAGGCAAGCAGCCGAGGCCGGTAAAGACTTTCCGCCCTCGCAAACCCGTTGACTCTAATGCACCCCAGAAAGGTGGCAATGAACCGGCTGCGCAGCAAAATAGCGGCAAGGTTGGCGAGTGACCACCCGAGGTGGAAACCCGATAGCAGAGCGGTGGCAATGACGGTGTTCGTTGCCGCCGCCATGCTCATCATGTCCTCGTGTGAACGTCCCGTGATGTCCCACGCCCGATTTGTCCATCTGCCCGCCGGCGGATGGCAGCAGTCGGTTCCGTTGGCCTTCACGCCCGAGTATGACGACTCCACCTTGACCTACAGCCTCATGCTCGCCGTCAGGCATGACAACAGCTACCGTTACAGCAACCTGTCCCTCGTGGTTGATCTCATCGCTGCCGACTCGGTCGTGACGCGTAAGACGGTCAACCTGCCGCTCGCCGATGAGTATGGCAACTGGCAGGGTGGGGGATTCGGTTCTCTCTACCAGCAGGAGGTGTGCTTTGCGGGCGTTATCGACCCGGGCGATGCCCGATCGGTCGTCATCTGGCAGGCGATGGAGGGGTGCGACACGTTGCAAGGACTGGTCGATGTGGGCGTGATTGCCCGCCCATTGTAGCAAGATTATAAAAATAATTTTGCTAACTCGTTAAAAAGTTATAATTTTGCGACGCTAAAAAAACGTTATCATGAATATAGATAAAGCCGAAGCCCGGCAGACGGGCATACAGTTGCTCAAGTACGGTGTGATAGGTGTCCTCAACACCCTCATCACGCTCGTCACTTTCTATCTGCTCAACACCAAGCTCGGTCTTTCTTATGGTATCTCCAACATCGCTGGCTATGTGCTCGGCGTGATCAACAGCTTCCTGTGGAACCGTAACTGGGTATTCAAGACCAGGAACGATTTCAAGCGTGAGCTGTTGCTGTTTGTCTGCGGCTTCTTCCTCTGCCTGTTGTTGCAGCTCTGCGTCAGCTGGATTCTCCTTGAGGGCCTGGGCTGGAAGAGTCTGCCCGACGACATCATCCCCTTCTTCCCGATGCAGAAGGCCGGACAGAACATTGTGATGCTCATCGCCATGGTGGCCTACACGCTTGCCAACTACGTCTATAACCGCACGGTCACCTTCCGCGTCGATCCCAAGGGCACTCCCGGCAAGTGACCAGGTAATTACTGACTTAGTGAGAAAAACTGAGGCTGGCCCGTCAAATGGCCAGCCTACTTTTTTACTGTCGGTGTCCGGCTAATACAGCGTTGGTTTGATGATATTATTAGCGACTCCCCCCCAAAGAAGAGGGCGCCGGGGGGGGGGTGATGCCCAATATGTAACGCTTCACGTGCAATATCATACGCTTCAGTCCTGACGGGAACCTCCCTTATTTTCAGGCGAAGGGGTGAAGCAACCACGGTGATATTTCTCTGTACGAGCCAAAGGAGCAGAAGTTTCGGGCACAATATGACCATTCGACTGGGAAGAAAACGATTGCAATGATGTCAATATATTGATTATCAGTAGATTAGATGCGGTGTTGGGATTGGCGTTGCATAGCGGGTAAAAAGCTGATTGATAGATGGTTGGTGATGTGTTTGGTTCCCATGGGATATAAATGAGTGGAAAATGAGTGAAAATTGAGGATTTTTTTTTACCTTTGTGCCCGGATTTACAGTTTATTAGTAAATTATCATTTTGGACGTGCTGTTTGAAA
>JAFTFA010000246.1 GCA_017449785.1 Muribaculaceae bacterium
CCTCGTTGCGCACTTGATAGGTAGCGATGAAGGTGTGGTCGGCCTCCTCGTCGCTATCGTCGATAAGATGGTCGCCGGGACGCACCAGCACCTTGCGCATGAGGGCCAGGGCCAGGATGACGCCCACCACGCCAAGCGGATAGGTCACGGCGCATCCCAGGGCTGCACCGCTCTCGGGCCGGTGCAGCTGGGCCAACGTCTGCTGGGCGGCAGCCAGCGCGGGCGTATTGGTCGTCGCGCCGCACATGATGCCCACAGCGTCGCTCAGATCGATGCCCAGCAGCGGCAACATCAACGTCAATATCGTGCCCACCAGCACGACACCTATCGCCCACAGGTTGAGCGTGAGGCCCGACTTGTGGAAGGAACTGAAGAAGCCCGGTCCCACCTGCAAGCCCAGCGCATAGACAAAGAGCACGAGGCCGAAGTTCTGGGCATATTGCAGCATGTCGCCGTCGATCGACAGGCCCAAGTATCCCGCCAGAATGCCCAAGAAGAAGACAAAAGCGACGCCGAGCGACACACCCAGCACGCGTATCTTGCCCAGGGCAAGCCCGCAGGCACACAGTAGCGAGAGTACGACCACGGCCTGTACCGACGAATGGGTCATGAATATGTCAGTCAGCCACTGCATGATGTTGATTTCAAGTCAGTTATTAATTGATAAACAGCCCGGGAGACACGCATCAGGGTCGCTTCGGGATCCATCGCCATCTCGCGGGGCAATCCATCGCTCACACCGACAGCGCGCACCAGTCCGGCCGCCGCAGCGTCGAATGCGCTGTCAATCGTGCCACACACCGCTGCCACGGGGATGCCGCGACGGCGGGCCATCTCAATGACGCAACCCGGGCCCTTGCCCATGAGCGTCTGGTCGTCGAGCCGTCCCTCGCCAGTGATGACGAGGTCGGCACCGTCCAGGGCCTGTTCCATGCCGTTGCGGGCGAGGACATAAGGTCCTCCAGGAAGCAGTTTACAGTCAAGCAGATGCATCATCAAGGCAGGAATTCCGCCAGCAGCACCGCAGCCGGCTGTGCCCGAGATCTTGTCGCCCACAATACCTGCCACATGGAGCAGACCGCGCTCCAGTTGCTCCACCTGTTGGGGCGAGGCCCCTTTTTGGGGCGCAAACAGCCGTGCCGTGCCACGCTCACCGCACAGGTAGGTATCAACGTCGATCAATATCGTGAAACGGCAATCGGCGACCTCACGGGGCATTCCCCGGGTCTCGACATGAGCGATTTCTTCCAACGACTGTCCGCAGGGATACAGGTAGCGACCATTCTTGTCCAGAAATTCCACTCCCAGGGCACACATGATGCCCATCGCCGCGTCGCACGTCGCCGAGCCGCCCAGCCCCAGGACGATGTGCCGCGAGCGGCGTTCCATCGCGTCACGCATGAGCATGCCAGTGCCCAGCGTCGTGGCCCGCATCACGTCACGTTGGCCCTCGGGCAGCAGCGCCAGACCGCTGGCGGCGGCCACCTCGATCAAAGCGGTTCCATCGTCGTCCAGAAAATAATGTGCCTCCACCGGAGCCTGTTGCAACAGCGGCCCCACAGTGGGCACTGTCACCCACTGGCCTTGACGGCCGGCAGCCAGCACGGCAGTCGTGCCGTCGCCGCCATCGGCAACTGGCACACAGGCCGTGTTGACGTCATCAAGGCCGCACAAGACACCCTGTGCGGCCTCGTTAAGTTGTTGGGACGTTACCGAGCCTTTGAACTTATCAAATGCCAGAACGACCTTCATCTCAATCCACCTTGATAACAAGGAAGTTGGACTTCTCCCAGAAGAGAGCAGGATTCAGGATGTTCAGCGTCATCGTGCCACCATGGTCCACGATCTCGTAGGAGCCCTTGGGATGGTTGGTCAGCAGTTGGGCCTTATTGCTGTGCAGGGGCACCTCGTTCAAGGTGCGGCGATCGGCCTTGGTGAAATAGGACATCTCAAAGTCGCCCTCCAGGATCTTGGTCTTGCGCAGGAATCCGCTCTCGATGATCTTGTGGTCCTTGAGTTCCTTCTTGGAACCGATGACGTAGTAGCAAGTGTTCAGGTTGTTCACCTCGTTGGTGAGCTGCCTGGATTCCTCCTGGGCGGCCTCTTTCTCGCGGGTGACAGCCTTGTTGACGGTGTTGAGCGAGTCCACGCTCTGGTTCAGATTCTTGATCTGGATGTGGGCGGCAGCCAGCTGGTCGGTCAGGGTGTTGATAGTCTGCTGCTGCTCGTCGAGCTGCTGCTTGAGGCTGGCGATGGTCTTCTCCATCTTGCTGTTGTAGTTGGTGGACTGTTTCAGCCGCTTCTCCAGTTCCTCGAGGCGCTGCCTGTGCTTGTTGATGGATTCCTGGATGAGCACGATGTCGTCGCGCAGTTGTTTCTTGCGGTCGGGAGTCTCACTGCTCAGGTTGTTGACCGACACGATGTCCTCCAGTTCCTTGATCTGGTCCATGCCGGTCGCGATGTCGGTCATGAGTTCCATGAGGCTGTCACGCTCGGCATTGGCCGTGTTGATCGAGTCTTGCAATACCGCATTCAAGGAGTCGAGCCGCATGGCGTCCTGCTCCTGCTTGTTGATGCGCTGGCAGGCCGGCATCACAGCCAGCCCAATCATCAGCCAAACGAAATAAGAAATCTTTCTCATACCTATCAGGATTTGTTGTTTTGTTTCCTTTTCTTTATTTAAGTGCTTGTAATATTTTCTTCCCTATTCTATACAGTAGCTACACCCGGGCGTTCTTGCCCTTGAAGGCGGCATACTTGTCCACCTTGACCGTCGTTGCCGGTGGTGCCCCGGCCACGATGATGACAATCTCGCCCCGCGGCTCGACGGCGGTGAAGTGCTCCACCAGCTCGCCCAGGGTGCCGTTGTGGGTCGTATTGTGCAGCTTGCTGATCTCGCGCACCACACTGGCCTCGCGATCGCTGCCGAAGGTTTCTGCCATCTGCTGTAGTGTCTTCAAGAGCCTCAACGGCGATTCATAGAAGACCATCGTCAACGGCTGCTGCCGCAGCTCCTCCAGGCGCGTGGCACGGCCTTTCTTCTGAGGCAGGAAGCCCTCAAAGACGAAGCGGTCACACGGCAGACCCGAATTGACCAGCGCCGGCACAAATGCGGTCGCTCCCGGCAACGTCTCGACCTCGACACCGCGGCGGCGGCACTCGCGCGACAGCAGGAAACCCGGGTCACTGAAGCCCGGCGTGCCCGCGTCGCTGATCAGGGCCATCACCGCACCGCCCAGCAACTGCTCGACGACGGCGGCGACGGCTTCGTGCTCATTGAACTTGTGATGGCTGCGCATGGGCGTCGAGATACCGAAGTGCTTGAGCAGCACGCCGCTTGTGCGGGTATCCTCGGCCAGGACGGTGTCCACGGCCTTGAGCACCTCGACGGCGCGAGGCGTCATGTCACCCAGGTTCCCGACGGGAGTCGGCACTATGTAGAGTTTGCCTGCCATCGCAGTCCGTCAATACTATTTCTGGAAATGTTTGCGCACGATAGCCATGAAGTCCTTCACGGCCTGGTTCTCGCGGTCCCAATTCAACTGGCTGTAGAAATACAGTTCGGCGTTACCATAGGTGCGCATCATCTCGATATGCTCGATGGCGGTGTCCATGGCGTTGGCACTGCCGGCAAACAGTTCGCGCTGGAAGCGGAAGCGGTCGTTCAGCGAGAATGCCTTGCGGATGTCCTTAGACATGGTGCGCTGCAACTTCTCATCGACGCGCAGGGGGCCGACCGGCTCATCGTCCACCTCGGGGAACTCGGTGGGCAGGGGCGGAATGGGGATCTCGTCGGCGGGCTCGGGAACGCGGTCGTCATCGGCCTCGATAAACTCGACAGTGATGTCGGGCTCATCCTCGGCCTCGGGCAAGATGGCCGGGTCGGGCTCGGGGACGGGCTCGTCGCTGGTGTCAACCGGGGGACGGAATACCGGCGGCTGCACCACGACAGGCTTCTCGACGGCAGCGGGAGCAGGCTCGACGGCAGGCTCGGGAGCGGCATCCTCGTCGGGAGCATCGATAAACTCGACGGTGATGTCATCGTCGGGCTCGCGTTCCTCGACAGGCACCTGGGCAGGTGCATCGACAGGCTCATGCTTGGGCTCCTCATAGTCGAGGGTGAATACCTCCTTGAATTCCTCACCATTATCGTGCTGCCACGTCTCGTCGGCATCATAGTCCTCCTCGGGCAAATGGGGAGCAACGGGCTCGGTGGGAGAGACGGATTCTGCCGTGGGGACCGATTCTACAGGAGCGGGCGTCGGAGCGGGGGCATCCAGCTTGGCAGGCTCCTCGGGCTCGCCGGCAGGAGCGCCGGCCTGGACGGCCATGCCACACATCTCGGCCAACTCGCGCACCTTGCGGTGCAATTTATTGGTAATGACATCAGGCGTGTTCTCCTCGCCCAGGCGACGAGACACGAGCATCAGTCCCTCGATCTCATAGACATGAGACAGCATTTTCTCTATCGACATATTCATAACCTTCTGTTTTATTGTCGCTTAGCGTTAATGCGCCAAGGATTTGCTTTACAATGAACCTGCAAGTTTACGAACTTTTTTTAAATCAACAACTATTTTCCGTCAAAAAGATTGCAAAGGAATGTTCCAATCTGTTCACGGATGCTCGCCTGATTGCAGGTGAAATTATTGACCAGCACCGCAAAGGCATAGCGCGGCTCGTCGGCGGGATAGTACCCTACAAAGCACTGCACGTGGCGCATGCTGCCCGACTTGAGCACAATCTTGTCGCTCAGCGGGTTGGCCTTCAGGGTATTGCCGGCACGACCGGCAGCCTTGGGCATCAGGTCACACAGGCGCACGCCGTCAAAGCGGCGATGGGCCATCATCGACAGCATGTCGCCGAAGAAGTTGACCGATGCCTTGTTAGCCCTGGCCAGGCCACTGCCGTCACGCATGAACAGGGGCTCGGTGTCGATGCCTTGCAGTTCCAGCCAATGCTTGACGGCGGCTACGCCGATGGCATCGAGGTCGGCCGGCATGTTCTCAAGCTGCTTCACGTCATACTCGCGCGCCCCGATGGCACGCAGCAGGGCGTGGGCAAACATGTTGTCACTGCGGTCCAGCAGCGAGGTAATGATCTCGGTCAATTCGGGGGACTTGTGCAGCACGAGCAATATGGGCTGCCCGTCAACGGCCTCGGCAGCGGCCTCATTGGCTGCAGACAGGGCGATGCCGCTGGTGTGCAGGGCACGCTCCAGGCTGTCGGCCAGCATGGGAGCGGGCGTGGGGCAGGCATAGGTGTTGCGATACCCCTTGGCCGTCGATTCACCCGTCAGCACGAGCGCGGGCACGCTATAGTCCAGATAAGGAGTGATGGCGTTGCGGCCACGACTGCCGCGGCAGCGGCTGATGACCTTGACGCCGGGCACTGGCGGCGTGATGGACGAGCGGGCCACACGGCCTCGACCGTCCATGGTCCAGGAAACGGTCATCAGGTTGTCATGGAAATTGAGCGAGTGCACCGCAGCCCCGTAGTCATAGGCCAGGTCGCCCACGTCCCAGTCCTCATCGAAGTAGGGGTAACCGTAGTAACTGTCATCACAGATGATGCTACCCTCGACACGGTCGATGCCACGCGCCCTCAGGGCAGCGATGATCTCTTCAACGATATTGGCCTGGCAGGGCAGGAAGACCGAGCCCAGCGTAGGGTCGCCCATACCCTTGACGATGATGTCGCCATACAGGCATCCGGCCCTCTCCTCGCCTGTGATATAGACCGGCGTCTCAAAGCGGAAGTGCGGGCCCAGCAGTCCCAGCGCGGCCGACGAGACGACAGTCTTCATTGTTGAGGCGGTGATGTTGGCCTGCTCGGGGCGATAACTGGCAATCGATTTAGCCGAATCCAGGTCGATGACCTGGACGCCCAGCGAGGCATAGCGCAGCGTGCTGTTGGACACAAACTTGTCGACCGCCTCCTGGGGCGTATAGGATGCCAGCAGCGGCAAAGCAGCCGCCAGGGCAGTTATCATCAGGGATGTGATTCGTTTCATTGGGATGTGACGAGCATTTATCGGTTATTAACGTTTATTGCGGCGACGCAGGTAGCGGCGCCAGGCAAAAAGCGGGCGGGACTTCAGGTAATCCAGGTTGCGCTGGTTGGCATAGGCCTCACGCTCAAACGAGATGTTCCTGTAAGCATTGCCGCGCATGGGCAGCCTCACCAGCCACTCGACAAGATAAGCCAGATAGAAGAAAACGAACAACATCTCGCGCTGCTGCGCCGTGTGGATGCGTTCGTGGTTCATCAGTTCATGGCTCAGATAGACCCCTGGATGCACAAACAGCACACCCAGCAGGTTGATGGCCGTGAAGCCCTGGAACGGCAATATCGTGGTCCGCACAATTTTCACAGCGGCAAAGGTACAACATTTTTCCCGAATCAGCCAATTGCGTAGTACGGTGATGCTTTTACCGGGCACCAATGAAAGGCAATAAACTATACCCAATCATGGTACATACCGAAAGATGATAAAGATGCTGTAACTACAGCATAAACCGCGGGAATGGCAGGGTGTGAAAGGAACAATACGCCCGTGAGACACATGAGATAGCCACATGCACTGGAGCCACCCTCGAGGTGAGAAACCGCCTTGATCAAAACGCAGGGATTTAGCTGACAAACACAAAAAAACCATGCAAAAGCAATAAATTATTGCCAAATTAATTGCAAAACAAACAAATTGCAGTATCTTTGTCGCAAATAATCATCAAATAACGACCCTAACGTGACCATTCTATTATGCAACGAGCTGTAAGATTAATCGGATTGGCATTATTATATGTATTAGCATTCGTCATCGTCGAGGTGCTCGGTGCCATGCACCCCTACGTCTGGACCTACAGCGCCGTCCCCGCAGCCCTGGTAGCAGCCTGGCCCTACTACAAGCTCTGCCAGCGATACCCCTTGCCCGGCATGGCCATGCTGTGTGCCCTGATGCTGCTGATGCTCAACTTCCTGTTCGGACAAGGTCATGAGATTTTCGCCCTGGGATGCATCATCCTGGGCTTCATTGCCGAGGGCTTCCGCAAGTTCCTGGGCAACTGCCGCGGCCGTCTCGGCACCATCGCCAGCTATGCCACCATGTCGCTCATCCCCTTCACCAAGACCTGCGTCTGGTGGGTAAACTTTGACCTGGCCAACAACATGACCATCTACAACAAGCAAGACATCTACTACGCCACCCTGGGCCGAATGCTCAATTTCCAGGTGCTCACCGTGATGGTCATCCTCACCCTGGTGCTGGCCATCGCCTCCATGTGGTTACTCACCCGCCACTGGCGCCCCCGCGAGCGTTACCACGTGATCATCGAGAAATAAAGCATCCCTCACGGGTGATACAACTCCACGGGGCAAAGGACAGCCACACGGCGTGCCTTTGCCCCGATTTTTTGTCCCCTGCAAGCACTACGGCAGCCCATAACGGCGTCCCAAAATCATTTTTTTGAAAAAAATCGGCCAAAATGCTTGCAGGAATAAAAAAAAGCAGTACCTTTGCAGTCGCTATTTGAAAATACTTTCAGCATAGCTACCGGAGAGGTGGGTGAGTGGCTGAAACCAGCAGTTTGCTAAACTGCCGTAGGGGTAACTCTACCGCAAGTTCGAATCTTGTCCTCTCCGCTTAATTAGGGTTAACAATTGAGAAATCAGATTGTTAGCCCTAATTTTTTAAAATTCCATAGACACGGAATAGATAATGGCTCAGCGGAAAATGAGTGGGGCTGTCGTGTGATCGATGACCACACTCATCCCACACCTTTTATCGGGTGAGCCAGTATAATACTTGTTCACAAGCGAACAGAACGCGTATAGACGATAAAAAGAGTCATCCGAACAGATAACCCTTTTTCAACCGGGGACACCCCAGTCCAGAATTGGAACACGTCCAATGTTCTATTTGCAATAATCACACTTTTCTTCTTTCCGGCAAAAGGAGACCAGATTTTTCACTTGTTAAGGAGTACTGTCAAACACCTACTCAGCACCGTTGTTGCATCGGGTGATGAGGTCTTCGAGCATCCCGTGCCAGTCAGCGCCATTATCGGGCTGCAACACATGGATTCCCATCGCTGCGGCCACCGCGGTATTGTGCTCGCTGTCATCGATGAAGACCGTCTCCTGCGGCCTCGCTTTCTCTCCCTGTAGCATCATTTCAAAGATGCGCTTCTCCGGCTTCATGACTCCCATTTCATAACTGAGATAAAGCGCATCCAGGTAGTGGTCCAGCCCATGTCCACGTCCATCAAAGGCGCTGCTGCGGGCCCACTGCATCATGAACGGGTTGGTGTTGCTGAGCAAACTCAGTCTGAAGCCGCGCTGGCGCAACTCGATGAGTTTATCCAGGTTGCGCTGCGGCAAGCCTGCCATATAGCCCTGCCAGCCATAGGCGCAATCCTCGAGGGTCAATTCCGTCCCCGCCAGTTCACTCAGGCGGCAACGGAACTGCTCGGCTGTTATCTTGCCGCTCTCCAGCTCGCCGAAGATTCCCACCTGGGTAAAAGCATCCAGATAGGATGCCGCGCCGGCAAATCCCACTTCATTAAAACGCTTGATGGCCTGATTCTTATCTATCTTAAAGATAATGCCACCCAAATCAAAGACAATATTCTTGATCATACGCTCTTATAAGAGGTTCATGTGATGATCCCACGCCGGATGTTGATGGCACTACTTCTCGTAGAGTTCCAGCGGCAGGCGGTCGGGGTCGAAGAAGAAAACGAAGTGCTTACCCGTCGCGGCATCGACGCGGATGGCCTCGTGGGTGATGCCCAGCGCGTCAAGTTCCATGACAGCCGTGTTGATGTCATCGACCTCGAAGGCGAGGTGACGCAATCCGGCGGCCTCGGGGTTGCTCACGCGCTCGGGCGGATTCTTGAATGAGAACAATTCAATCACATACTCGCCGTCCAACGCCAGGTCGGTCTTGTAGGAATCAGTCTCTGGGCGATATTGCTCGGCCTTGACGGTGAAACCCAGCAGGCGGGTATAGAAATCAAGGCTGCGGCGGTAGTCCGAGCAGATGATTGCAATGTGGTGTACCTTGTTGAAGTGCAGCATGGGTTATCGCTTTTTATTGTTTTTCCTTTTTAGTTCACAGATGACCGATATGACACCGACGAGCACGCCCAGCGTGCCGACGGCGAGGCTGACCAGGTCATAATTCTGCTTGAGCCATGTCGTGATCGAGTCCATGTCAAGTATCATCAACGCGCTATAACTCAGTCCTTCAATTCCTTCTTGAAAAGTTCATCGACAGCGGCCTTGAGGTTAGGAGCAAGGGGCGGAATGTGATGAACCTGCTCCAGTCGGCGCAGCTCGGTGATATCCATCTCGACCTCATTCTCTTTGCGGGTCTGCTTGAACTCTTTCTTGTCGATGTAGTCACGCTCGATGGTATAGGTCTCGAGAAGGATGATGTAATCCTGGTCGGTTCTTTCGAAGTGGCCCGAGACAAGTATCTGCTTCATCACCAGGTCATCGACACGGGAATCTCCCTTCTCGTTGATATTATAGACCTCATAGGAGCTATGAGCGCCATCGGAGGCTTTCTTCTTCTCTTTTTGCTTTTTACCGGTCTTGGCTTGCTTGGCAGCCGCCTTGGTAGCCTCCTTGTGGTCGCTATGGGTCCAGACGTCGAAGCTGGTCGTTCGCTGTCCCGCTTGATAGTCCTCGTCGATATAGCCCAAAACGCTGATTGTGTCGCTCACCACACGGCGGCCCGACGGCTCCTGGGTGATGGACAACGAGCCCTTGTCCACTTGGTTGAGAATCTTCTTGTATTGGGTCAAGGTGTCGATGCGCGCCCACTTGTCGATGTAGTGCCCGACAAGCGTGCTGATGACAAAACGCAGGATACTGTTTCCGCCCTTGGCGACGCTGCGCGTCTTGGCCGACAGTTTCTTCTTGGCCAGCTCATAGGTGTTGTCCACCACACCGGCGCGGAAGTAGAGCGGACCCTCGTCACAGACATACACACATCGGTAATAGGTCTGGACATAGAGCAGCTCCTTGGGCTTGACAACTACCTCGGACAACTCGAAGTCCTCTTCCTGCATCGTCACACACAGGCTTGCCAGTTCATCAACTTTGACATCCACTGGCTTGAATGCCACATGCGAGAAATAGAGGTGGTTGATGCCCTTGGCATCGGCGAGCCATCCGTCATTGTCGGTCGAGCCCACCAGAGCACCTTTCTCGTTGGTCACACAGACGGCCGAGATGGGCCGACCATCGGCATCAACGACCTGGATGCGCTGGGCGAGAGCCGCAACTGGCAGCAGCATCAGCAATAAAAACAGGAGTGTAATTCGTTTCATTATGAATTCTGGTTTTGTCAATTTCTCTTTATTTTTCATGAATAAAAAAGCACTCTGTCAAGAGTGCTCTTGAGCAGTTACTTTAACAATTCGCCGATCGAGGTGGTGAGGTTGAACATGAAGGTCGTCGCTCCCGTGTGGGGACGGGCAAAGGCGGCACCGATGCCGAATGCCCTCACCTTCAATCCCGCGCCCAGCGACAGGCCCGACATGAAGTCGCGCTTGTAGGTAGCCATGTCGGTGCGGGTGCGGTAATTGTAGCCGATGCCCAGGTAGATGTTGTCGGTGGGCAGGATGTCGGCGGCCAGCACGAGGTGACGCATCAGGTTGCTCCCGAAGGACTCCTTCTTGCTCAGGCCACTGTTGGGATTGTTCACGTCATCGATCTTGTAGTAGGGCGAACTCCAGCGGGCGAGTTCATAGGCCGTCACGTGCAGCCTGATGGGAGCCCTACCCAGCATCTTGCTCACACCCACCTGGATGTCCCAGGGCAGGTTGTCCTTGAACTCGTTGAACTTCTTGACCTGACCACCCAGGTTCTTGCCCACCAGCGACACCGAGAACTCATGGTCGGGGTCATAGTAGTTGACACCCAGGTCGGCGGCAACGGCTCCGGCGCTGTAGTCCTCATACTTGGAGTAGAGGTACTTCAACGTGATACCGCCACGCCAGCGGTCATTGATGTCGTGGCTGTAAGTGAGGCTGAAGGCCATGTCGCTGGCGCTGAAGGTGCCGGTGCGGGTGCCGTCGATGTCGGCTCCCTGGATGTTGCCGTAGCCGAAGTACTGCACCCCGACAGCAATCGCGCCATGCTCGCTCACGCCCTGACCGTAGCGCAGGCCGGCAAAATTGGTCTCGCCGATGTAGCGCATATAGTTGATGCCCACCTGGTGGTCATACTCGGGACCCAGCAGCGCAGGGTTCTGCTCGATCAGGTTGATGTCATCATCGATGATGGTAAGGTTGTGACCGCCCAGGCCATACACGTGGCTCGACGAGGGCACGCTCAGGAAGTTGTAGGCTGTGGTCGCGGGAGCGTCGTCGGCCATGGCACATAGAGCCACAGCACCCACGGCGAACAATATCAGGTGACGCAAATAGGTTGTCATATCGTTATTCTCTTTATTATCTACTGATATAATAACGAGAAAAATCCGGCTTTAGTATATCTTCATTCCTCGGTTGTCTCCTCGGCGATCTCGTTACTCTCGCTGATCACCTTGCGGGCCAATTCCAGGTCGCGCTCAAACACCACGACTCTGGCAGGTGACATCCAGATGGCGTTGGCGGTGCTGTCAACAATCACGCCTGCCGGGATGCCGCTGGCCTCGAGGGCGCCCTTGACGATGTTGGCATCGACGGGGCTCGTGTACTTCTCGAGTACGACAATTTTTTCTTCAGTGTCCATAATCTATTGGTTATTAATTGTTTTTTAGGGACTGTAGAGTCCTGATTTCTTTTACTTGATGCCGCGGGCGTTGAGGGCGGCCTGGTAGCGGTGGGCGTTGGCCAGGTGGGACGCATAGTCGCGGGTAAAATCGTGGTAGCCGCTGAAGTCGGCGCGGGCACACATGTACAGGTAGTCATGCTGCGGAGCGTCGAGCACGGCGTCGATGGTCGATTTCTCGGGTAGACGGATGGGGCCGGGAGGCAGTCCCATGACGTGATAGGTATTGTAGGGCGAATTGACCAGCGTCATCGGCACGGTGATGCGCTTGATCGAGAAGTCACCGATGGCAAACTTCACCGTCGGGTCGGCCTGCAGTTTCATGCCCTGCTGGTAACGGTTCAGGTACAGGCGGGCCACCTTGCCGCGCTCGTCGGCCTTGCTGGTCTCCTCCTCGACAATCGAGGCGACCGTGGCCACCTCGTCGGGCGTGAGGCCCAACTGCTGAGCCTTGGCCTTGCGCTCGCTGGTCCAGAAGTCGTTGTAGTAGTCAAACATGCGGTCCAGCATCTTCTCGGGCGTGATGTTCCAGTAGAACTCATAGGTGTCCGGCATCAGCAGGCTGGCGATGGTCTGCGGCGTCTTGCCATACTTGGCACACAGCGTCGTGTCCCTCAGGGCCTTGCGCATGGCATCGGGGCCCTCCATGAAGGTGTCACCCCAGCGCTGGGCCCACTCGTCGAGCGTGCGCACGTTGTTGAAGGTGAAGCGGATGCCGTCCTGCACGCCGTTCTTGATGCGGCGGGCGGCGTTGAACGGGGTCGTCCCCGGCGTGATGCGGAAGGCTCCCTCGCGGTTCTCTACCTTGGCACCCATGAGGCGCATCAGCGTGGTGACGCGCTCGCCGAATGTCTTGTCCACATGAGTCTGGATACTATCACCGATCATGTCGATGGTGCTGCCCTTGCGCACCTTGACAATGCCCTCGGCAGGAGCACCCATGAAGAAATAGGGAGCGGCACAGGCTCCGAGGATTACCGCTGCAAGCAGCACGGCCGCGAGAATCCATTTTGTTCGTTTGGTCATATTACTACGGTATCGTTTATTGGTGTTATTGGTCTTGAATTATTCTTGTGGTGGCATAGCGGGGACGGTGGCCATCAGCACGCTTGCCTTGCCGCTCATGTCCAGCCGTTCAACGACGGCGGGGACAAGGGCGGTCTCGCCCTGGCGCAGCGCCACAGCGGGCATGGACGCGGCTGCCAGTTCGGTCTGGCCCTCAATGCACATGAGGGCTACAAACGAGTGATTCCACGCCATGTCGAGCGTGTAGCCGTTGTCAAAGTCGAGGCGGTACACGTCAAAGTCGGGACTCATCACCAGCGGTGTAAATCCGGGTGTGAGCGATGGTATGGGGGGCACCAGCCCGTCATGGGCGGCATAGGAGAGCGCCTCGCGGGCTTCCTGGACGTGCAGCGGACGCAGGTTGCCGTCGGCATCCATGCGGTTGTAGTCCCACACGCGATAGGTGATGTCGCTGGCCTGCTGCACCTCGACGAGCAGGTTGCCCGCACCGATGGCATGGATCTGGCCCGCAGGGATATAGAACACGTCACCGGGGCGGGATTCCTTCGAGTTGACGACATCGAGGACGGTCCCGTCGGCCAGCATGCGGTCAAAGGCCTCGGGCGTGATCGTGCGGTTGAAGCCATTGCGAATCACGGCACCGTCTTCAGCCTCAAGGATATACCACATCTCGTTCTTACCCGCACAGCCGTGCAGGCGACGCGCCATGTTGTCATCGGGATGCACCTGGAGCGACAGGTCGCGGCAGGCGTCAATCAACTTGATGAGCAACGGAAACTGGTCACCATATCGGCGATAGACATCCTTGCCCACCAGGTCGGCCCCGTAACGCTTCACCAGCTGCGAGAGCGTCAATCCGCAGTCATCGCCATCGGCCACGACCGACTCATGTCCCGGCATCGCCGACAGTTCCCAACTCTCGCCGATGGGCTCATCACTGGCAGCAATACCCTTGAAGGCCAGCAGTTTGCTGCCACCCCACAGAACAGGTTTCAATATGTTGTTAAACTTATAAATCTGCATATTCAACACAATTAACCGACAAAGGTAATGAAAAGATTTCAGTTATCACCTCCTAGTCACCACTTTCTAGTTATTCTCGTGATTTATAGATATCCAGGTCCAGGATAAAGAATTGTCTCCACGCTCCTCCCCTACACCCATACACTTATACACCCATACACCTCAAGCCCTCACTGGGCGACCTTGTTGTTATCGTCCTTAACCCAGCGGATGTACTGGCTGTAGTCGTGGGGGACGAGGACGCCGTTCTCGCGGTCGTCGCGCCAAGTGTCGGTCCAGTCCATGTCATAGCCGTGGCCTGTCGCGTCGTGGAAGATGTGGCCCTCGCCCTCGTTCATCTTCCAGTAGGCCACCAGACCGTCGCTGTGGGCATTCACGCCGGCAAATCCCGTGGCGATCTCGCTGGCCGTGAGCGCCCTGCTCCACAGGCGCACCTCACACAGCCTGCCCTGGAAGAACTGGCTCGAGCGGTAGTTGCCCCACGACATACCCAACTCAAAGCGCTGGAAGGGCGTCGCCTTGCCCGAGCCGCTGACCTGGGCATCCTCGACACCATCGACATACATCTTGAAGGTCTGTCCGTCATAGGTGCACGAGACGAGATACCAGCGGTTGGTCTTGAAGTGGGTAGTCGAGAAACAACGTCCGCCGGGCAATACCCATTGCAGGATGTCGCCGCCCGCCGAGCCGTTCTCGCCGAAGCGGAACATGTTGGCTTCCTCCTCATTCTTGCCCTCGATGGCCAGCACGCGCTTGATGTTGCCCACGTTGCCAAAGTTGTAGCTGTACACCTTGAACTCGATGGTATAGTTGGTCAGGTTCACCATCTTGTCGTCCGGGAAAATGTAGTTGGACGACGCGTTCTGGTTGTTCTCGAGCGAGTAGAACGAGATGATGCGCGATACCTGCAGGTAGATCGTGCGGCTGCTCTCGATGACCTCGCCGCCGCCACCCTCCACCTGACGGATGGTGACCGGGATGACATAGGTTGCCCCCTCGATGAAGTCGTCGGTGCTGACGACTCTCACCTGGGCCGCCGTGGACAGGGCCTCGCCCGCCTGGATGGTCACCTCGTCGTTCTCCAGGGTGACGCTCGACGCGGGCACGGGATAGTAGGCCGTGCCATGCAGGGCATTATAGGCCCGCACCAGGGCCGTGTCGATGGCCAGGTGCACGGTGACAGCCTTCTCGCAGCGGCGCGTGGCCTTGACGGTGACGGCATAGGCCGCGGGCAGTTCATCGACGGTGAAGCGCTGCACCGGCACCTGCTCGGTGCCCGTAATGAGCAACCCCACCTTCTGGTAATCAAACTTGTCCCCCTCGCTGTCACAGGCCGTGAACAATCCCACGATGGCCAGCAAGAGCATGATGCTATTTAAAATCGTCTTTTTCATTGTCTTATTGCATTAGGGACCTAAAGATCTATAAAGTCATGAAGGACCTTAAAGACCCTTGGGTCCAAACTCTTGATTCTTACTGTTTTGCCGGGTTCATGATCTGGATGGCACGGCGGATGGCACCATAGGGGACGCCGTCGCTCGTGTTGTAGTAATTGCGCTCCACATAGTAGGCTCCGCAGCCTCCCTTGTGGCCCTCGGCGGGTTCCCATGCGGCGTAGTTGAAGATTTCGCCTCCCGTGGGCTTCTGGCCGAAGGATTCACAATAGACGGTCTTCTCGTCGGGGTGTCCCATCGCCCCTACCCCAGCCCCTTGCTGGCTGTAGGCCTGCTTGACGTAGTAATCGACCCAGGGGTCACACGCCACGGGCGGTGACACCGAGAAGTAATCCACAATGACCAGTTTCTCGGAGTACTGACCGCTGGGGCCGAAGATCTTGTCACACTCCTCGATAGCCCATGCCAAGTGCTGACCATTCCAGCCCTCGTAGTCGAAGTCGGCACCGTCGAGACCCGTCTTGACCACCGTGTCACACACCCAGCGGGCATAGGCACGGATGGCTTCCTCGCTGCGGTCGCCGGAGAGGTCATAGTTGCGGCCATCGATGGTGAAACGGTGATTATAGTTCGAGGCATCGGCATGGAAGACAAAGCGGGTACCTTTCTTCTCTCGGGTCTCGATCATGTCCTGATAGGCGACCGGGTGGGTATCGGGCGTCGGGATGCCCATCCACAGGTTCACGATGTCGATGCTGTCGGGCAGGCCGATGATGCGCTCGCCCCACGATGCGGGATCCTTGTAGCCGCTGGCCCCCTCGATGGGCGCCCAGTCGGCATAATAGACGTAGCAGATCTCGTGCTGACTCGCCTTGTAGTCACGCAGGGCCTGGTAATACTCCTCACTGTACTCCTTCAACGGCTGCAGGTCCAGTGCCCGCGGCTCGGTATCACACGCCGCCAACACCAACAACGCACCAGCAATATATTTGTATAATTTCATAACTATCAACTCTTAACTATTATCTATTAACTACTACTTGCGATCCCACCACAGGCGTGTGCCGCCGTTGTCCTGACCGCCGCCAAGGGCTTCGCCGTCAAGCAGTTCGACGGCGGCCTGAACAACGGCCTGGTTGGTGTTATACTCTTGTACCGGGAAGGGGCAGCGGCGCACCTGGACCCTGGTATCGATCAGCCCCTGGCTGTCGTTGCTCACCACGGGCAGCAGACGCGGATAGCCCGTGCGACGGAATTCCGCCCAGCCCTCGCACCCGTCAGGGTACATCGCGATCCACTTCTGGGTGATGATGCGTTCCAGATTGGTCTCGAAGTCGGCCTCATCGTCCCAGGCGATGGTTATCGTGCTGGGGGCCGCCATTGAGTTGCTTCCGCCCGTGCGGTCCACATATCGGGTGGGCTTCAACGTCGAGTTGTTGATATAGGCATCCTCGCCGCTCACGCCGTTCTCGCTGAACGAGGCACGGATGCCCGCCTCATAGTAGGCCCTGGCAGTGCCGCCCATGTTCCAGCCGCGCAGGGCTGCCTCGGCGCGCAGGAAGAAGCCCTCGGCCGCCGTCATCCACACGATGGGCGTGGTGGCGCGGTCGATGTTCAGGTTGGAGATATAGATGCCGGCATATCGCGCGGGATTCATGTTGTGCACGCCCAGGCGCACGCCATGATACTTGTTGTCGCTGCTGGCAGGCACAAAGTAGGCCGCCAGGCGAGGATCGCTGTAACCGTTCATGTAGCAATCCATCGTGGCACCCATGCGCACCTCCCCGGCGTTGAAGTTGTAGGCCATGTCATAGTTCGGGTGGAAATAGGTCAATCGGCCATGCAGGAGCTGGGCCCGCTCGGCAGCGGTCTCGATGAAGCCCACAGGGCAGGCCGCCGATTTCTCGCCCTCCTGCTGCGCCAGCACGGGGTCGGCATAGGCCACACGCAGGGCCAGACGCAGGCGCAGCGTATTGGCAAACTTCACCCAGCGCGTCACGTTGCCCTCATAGACGTTGTCATAGTCGGGCAACAGCGTGCCGCCCGACCCGGCCAACGGCATGAGCACGTCGATGGCGCTGTCCAGTTCGGCAAAGAAGCGGCGATAGACGTCCTGCTGGCGGTCATAGGCCGTGCCGAGCGCGCCGCTGCCGAAGTGGATGTAGGGTATCGGCCCGTACATGTCGGTCACGCGGTGCAGGGCCTCGACCTTGACGATGGTGGCCAGGGCTGCCACGGCGGGCTGTCCCATCTCGTCGGCCACACGGGTGACACGCTGCCAGGCGGGCATCACCTCACTGAAGGCCCGCGTGAACATCTGGTCATACCAGCCGCTCACAAAGCTGTAGGAGCCGTTGTGCACACCGTTGCGCCAGGTGCCCGTCAGGGCCACATAGCCCGAGAACGGGTCGGCACTCAGTCCCTGGGCCACCTGGTAGTCCGACGACAGGCAGTTGCCTGAGCCGTCATCAAACAGGACGACCCGGTTGACCATCTGGGAGAAAAACGCACCCACGTTCTGGTAATCATTGGCCAGTTCCTCGTCGGTGAGCTGGTGCTGGTTGGTGTTGATGTCGTCAAACGACTTGGTACACCCTGCCAACAGCATCACAGCACACATATATATTAGAAATCTCGTCTTCATAGCCATTAAAATTTGAGTTTCACATTAAATCCCATCGACCGCAGGCTGGGCTGCATGAAGTAGTCGATGCCCTGATAGTAGGTACCCGTGTTGGAGGTCGCCTCGGGGTCATAGGGGGCCTTGTTGTAAAGCATGCACAGGTTGTGGGCGACCAGGGCCACATTCAGGCCCTTGATCCACTTCACCCAGCGGTTGACGGGCACGTCATAGGCCAAGCTCAGTTCGGCCAGGCGCAGGTTGGTCGCGCTATAGACGTAGCGGGAATCGACCGTGCCGTTGGGATTGCCCACGGTCTGGTAGAAGCCCTGGGCGTTGATCATCTTGCCGTTGACCATCACGCCGCCCGCGTTGCGGGCATCCTGGGTGGCACGCGAGGCGCCATAGTAGTCCAGGATGGCCTGGGTCTCGCTCACGACGATGCCGCCATTGCGGTAGGTCAGCAGGGCCGACAGTGTCACGCCATTGAAGTTGAGTGAATTGCCCCATGACAGGTTGTAGCGGGGAGCGGCCTGCCCGGCATAGATATAGTAGGCATTATTGTTGGGATTGGCCTCGACGGTCTGGCGCTCGGGATTGACATAGATGGCCCCGTGCTCGTCGGTCTTGAGCGTGGAGACATACACGTCGCTCAGGGTGCCGCCCTCGGTCAGACGGATCTGGTAGCCCGACGTGCCGCCCATGTAGAGTTCGTCCAGGTTGTAGATCTCGCCGTCGATGGGGTTGCGCCAGTCCTTGAGCAGTTCCTTGACCTTGTTGCGGTTGAGCGTCCAGGTCAAGTAGGTTTCCCATGTCAGGGCACCGACGGGCTGGATGTAACGCGCGGTGAGCTCCACACCCTTGTTATCGACGCGACCGCCGTTGACGACCGCGCTCGTGTAGCCCGACGAGGCGGGCAGCGTGGGATAGAAGAACTGGTTGCGCGTGCTGGACCTGTAGAGCGTCGCGTTCAGGCGCAGACGCTGGCGGAACAGGAACAGGTCGATACCGGCCTCCCACGAGTCGGTGCGCTCGGGCTTGAGGTCGGTGAGCATCCGCGTCGAGGTCTCGGCCAGACCGGTTGAGGGGTTGATGGCATAGGTTTCGCGCGTCAAGAACGGCTCACCGGGCTCGTTGCCCACCTGGGAGTAGCCCACACGGGTCTTGAGGTAGTTAAGCCAATTATAGCTCGCAATAACCGGGAAGATGTCGGTCCAGATAGCGGACAGGCCTGCTGACCAGTAGAAATAACTCTTCTCCAACTTGCTGGACCAGTCGTTGCGGGCGGTCAGGTCGATGTAGGCCCTGCTGTGATAGCCCAGTTGGGCGGTGGCATAGACGCTCTGCAACTGGGTACGGTAACCGCTCTGGACGGGCTTGAAGGTCGAGTTGGAGGTCTCGACGTTGGCCAGTGTGAACTTGTTGGCAGTGCCCTTCAAGTGGCCGCTGAAGCCCTCGATGGCATTATCACGCTGGTCAAAACTGGTTCCCAGCACTCCGCTGATGTTCCAGCGGTCACCGGCAAAATACTTGTTGAACTTGGCAAAGGCCTCGGCATACAGTTGGCGGTTGCTCACGTTGCGCAGCCCGTAGTGGCCATACTTGGAGGCGTAGAGCGTGTTGGTCGAAGCAAAGAACTTTTCCTCATACTTGTCGCTGCTCTTGTCATACTTCACGCGCCCGGTGATGTCGAGCCACGGGGTGATGCGCCAGTTGAGCGAGACGGTGGCCTGGTGGCGTTCCTTGTGGTTGATGAAGCGCTCGCGCTCGGTCTCCCAGTAGGGGTTCTCCATCGAGATGTCGTAGTTGTAGGGCCAGTACTGCACAGGGAAGTTGCGGCCCGTATCATAGCGCTCATAGTAGCCCAGCTTGGAGAAGTCGTCACCAGCGGGGAACAGATAGACGGGCACCAGCGGGTTGTGGTACTGGCCCTGGCTGATCATGTTCTGCTCCTTGACGGCGGTGAGCATGTAGCCCAGGTCGAGGGTCATGCGGTCGTCAAGGAAGTTGGTGGTGTTGCGCACGCTCACGTTGTAGCGGTCATAGTTGTTGCTGTGGATGATTCCTTGGGCATTGGTGGCACCCAGCGACAAGTAGGTCTGGTTCTTGTCGGTGCCGGTGCTCAGGCTCACCGAGTTGGCGACATTGGTGCCCGTCTGGAAGAAGTCGGCGGGACGGTAGTCGCTGGGGGTGGCCAGTTTCTCGCCCCAGCTGAAGTAACTGCCCGTCTCGCTGGGACCATACTGGTTCTGGAAACGGGGCAGCACAAAGGGCTTGGAGAACTGAAAACTGCCGTTGTAGGTCACATCTACCCTGCCCGCGCGGCCACGCTTGGTCGTGATGAGGATGACACCGTTGGCAGCGTTGGCGCCGTAGAGGGCGGCTGCCGTGGGGCCCGTGAGGGCGCTGATGCTCTCGATGTCGTCAGGATTGATGTTGGCCGTGGCGTCACCCGTCTGGCCCGCGCCGGCAAAGATGCCCTCGGGCTGTTCGCTGGCGAGGTTCTGCATGGGGATGCCGTCCACGACATAGAGCACATTGTTGTTGCCGTTGATCGACTTGGCACCGCGCATGACCACGCGGCTGCTGCCACCCGCGCCCGTCGAGCTGGCATTGATGGTGACACCGGCCACCTTGCCTGCCAGCGAGTTGACGAAGTTGGCATCCTGCACGCGCATCAGGGCATCGCTGTTTACCTGTTGCACATTGTAGGATAGCGACTTGGCTTCCTTCTTGATACCCAAGGCCGTCACTACCACCTCATTCAGCACTTGAGCATCCTGTTTCAAGTGGATGGCCAATGTATTACCACTGACTTTTACTTCTTGGGTACCGTAGCCCACATAGCTCACCATGACGGTTGCACCTTGGGGTGCATGAATGTTGAATCGGCCGTCAAAATCGGTAACGGCAGTCACATTGGTGCCCTTGACGCCCACGGTCGCCCCGATGACGGGTTCACCGTTCTCGTCAAGCACCTGTCCCGTCAATGTCGAGGCCTGCACCGCGCCGCTCTGCACTTGGGGCGAGGACGCAGCCAGCACAGTGCCGCCTCCCATCGCGAGCGCCGCCACTGCCAGCAGCCTGACCCAGCCACGAGACTTGAATTCCAGTTTTTTCATCATAATTATCGCATTATTTGGTTGATGTCATGTCACAAAGGTAATAAAATATTGTGAAATAGCCCTATTTCACTGTTTAATCTTAACCAAATAATACACGATACACGAGGTTGTGTTACCCAAATGTGTGCAACACAACCTCGTGTATCTTATATTTTGCTGTTATTCTGCTATCTGCACCTCTGGCCGAGCCACAAGGCCATCCATTCTCAATAGCGGAAGCCAAATGACGCTACTACCCATGACAAGCGACAAATGGCCCGAGCCGACACTGCCAGCCCGAAGGCCCTACTACTTCTTCAAGGTGGTGACGGGGAAGTTGAAATAGGTGTCGGGGAAGGGCTCGTTCTTGAGCGTGAAGTGCCACCACTCGTTGTCCAGCGGCTTGAAACCGTGGCGCAACATCGCGCTGCGCAGCACCATGCGGTTATAGAACTGCTCGGACGTGAAGGTGGGATACATCTGCTGGAATTCCAGCGTCTCGGGATTGCCGCCGCCATAGTCGGGATGGCTCTCGATGCCGAACCAGTCGAATGTGCCGCCCATGTCAACTTCCTTGCCGGTCTTCATGTCGACGATGGTCAGATCGACCGTTGAGCCGCGCGAGTGTCCGCTACGCTTGGCCACATATTCTTTCTCAAAGACTTCCTCCTTGGTCAAGCGGGGATAGAAATAGGCC
The DNA here is from genome assembly GCA_017449785.1 of Muribaculaceae bacterium. Lineage (GTDB taxonomy): Bacteria > Bacteroidota > Bacteroidia > Bacteroidales > Muribaculaceae > Sodaliphilus. Next base: position 21,649 of record JAFTFA010000246.1, read on the forward strand.
TTGGTCAACGTGTCGTTGACGTCCAGTGCCCAGCGCATGAAGTGATCCACAGCGCGCTGGGGACGATAAGCGTCATAGATCTTGAAGCAATAGCCGTGTCGTTTCAAGTCGGTCGCGGCAGCACGCAGACTGTCGGCAGCCACGCGGGTGAGCAAGGCCACCGGCTGCTCATAGCCGTCGATGCGCGCCCCCACAAAATTATAGGTGCTGAAGTAGCGAATCTCCAATATGGCATCGGGGACGACATCGGTAATGTTCACAAACTGGCTCGAATCCATCGTCGGATCCTTCACCTGGGCCAAATCCTGGGCACTGCGGCACGATACCGCCACGGCACTCACGCCCAGCAGCACGACCATCATCCATTGCTTGTATTTTCTAATCATAATGCGTAAAAATTTCATATTCTACCAGTTGAAAGCACAAAGGTAGTCCTCTTTATCGTCACGGCCAACAAATCGCCCCGAAAAAACGGGATTCCTGCCCTGCCGCTAGGCATTGAGATTCTTCACCTCGTCGATGCCCTCGATGGCTTGCAGCATTTCCAGAGCGTGCTTGAGGTCGGCCAGCGAACTGACTCCGAAGGAAACCGTACACTCCACGATGCAGTCGGTCGTGGTGATGGTGAGCTTGTCCATCGACAGGTGCAACTGGTTGGTGATACAGTCGATCATGTCGCTCAACAGGCGATAACGGTCCACGGCGATGACCCGGATGGTGGCCGGATAGAGGATGCCGGGCGACGGCTCGAAGTCCACATCGACGATGCTGTCGCCGTGCTGGGTGGCGAGGCTGATGGCCTGCGGGCAGTTGCGCTTGTGCAGGGTGATGACGTCCTCAGCGTCCTTGAAGCCGGCCACCTCGTCGCCGGGGATGGGATGGCACAACGGGCAGCGATTGTAGCGCGGCTGCTCCTGCTTGGCCAGGTGACGCTTCAAGAAGCGGCGTGCCGTCGAGGTCACGACCCGGTCCACCCACGACGGGTCGGGCTTCAGCCCCTCACCCGACTTGATCTCGACCACGTCGCCGCGGTGCAGTTCGGTCATCACCGACGCCAGGCGGTCGTTGACATAGGCATAGCGCGCCTTCTCGCCGATCTCGCTGTGGATCTTGTAGGCAAAGTCCAGCGCAGTAGCCCGCTTGGGCAGCGTGATGGACATGCCCGTGGGGGTAAAAACGGTGATGTCGTCGTTGTAGAGCCACGCCGCGACGTCCTCGATGAAGTTGCCTTCCTGCATGTGGCTCTCGATGTCACGCAACTCGCGCGCGAAGCCCTCGATCCACTTCATTACCTTACCCTTGTCCTCCTCCTGGGCCACACAGCCGATCTGGGAATTGCGCGCCATGCGCTCGCTCTGGATGTGCACCTCCTCCCAGCACCCCGACTCGAACATGAACTGGACATGGAAACTCTGGTAACCGTTCTCCTTGGGGTCGTCGATATAGTTGATGATGCTGTGGGGCTTCTCCCTGAGGACGCTGCTCAACACCGAATAGATGTGCAGGGCCACCTTCTTCTCCTGGCGGACGTCGTCACACGGGTACACGATGTCGATGTAGTGGCGGTCGGGCAGGTGGTTCAGGTCCTCGTGGGTGCGGCGCATCTTGCGCCACAGGCTGTAGGGCTTGCGGTACTCCACGTGCAACCGGGCGGGAATGGCGGCACCGTCGAGCAGGGACTCGACCTTGCGGGCAAACGCATTGATGCGCACGCCGTGAATCTCGCGATAGGTCTTGATGGCTTCTTCGAGCTCGCCATACTCATTGGGACAACGGTAGCGCAGGCCCAGGTTCTCCAATTCAATCTTGATGTTGTACAGGCCCAGCCGGTTGGCCAGCGGGGCATAGAAGTAGTCGGTCTCGCCGGCTATCTTCATCTGCTTGTGGGGTGGCATGCTGTCGAGCGTGCGCATGTTGTGCAGGCGGTCGGCCAGCTTGACCAGCAGGGGCCGGGTGTCCTGGTGCAGCGTGTCGAGCATCTGCCGGAAGTTATCCAGCTGCTTGGACATTTCATACTTGTCCTTGTTCTGCTTGGTGACGGCACGCACGATCGACTTGACGTCGTCGCCATAGCGGTCGCCGATCTCGTCGATGGTCACCGGGGTATCCTCGACCACGTCGTGCAGGAATGCAGCGATCACCGAGTCGGCATCGAGCATCATCTCGCGGGCGACAATCAATGCCACTCGCAGCGGGTGCATGATGTAGGGGGCGCCCGACTTGCGCACCTGTCCCTCGTGGGCACGCGAGGCAAACTCGTAGGCATCACGCATTCGGGCCATGTCGCCGGGGGTAACACGCGTGGCCATTGTGGCAAACACTTCATCGGCAATCTGGGCGGCTTGGGTTTCGTAATTCAGATTCTTTTCCATTTTCAATCGTTTTTTATCATTCAAGTATCATCAAGCGGGCAAACTCTCCGGGGAATTTTGCCCGTCATTCTCAACTACTACGTAAAGACACCTCTTTCTCCTTAAATCTATCACACGTGAGGCGAAGGACGACTCCTTTTCTCCCTCAACAATGGCAAGACAACGGTTGGTGGGCCCTGTCAAAAAAATGAAGGGAGCCGCCAGACCCATGAGCGGGTGGCGGCTCCCCCTGATAGTCTATATTTCAACTAAATCCAGTGAGTCTAGAGCGACTCGGGGCAGATTTATTTGATGACCTTGGCGGTGGTGCGGGTACCGTCGGTGTAGGTGGTGACAACGATGTTCACGCCATCCACAGCCTGGGCACTCTGCTGACCGGCCAGATTGTAGTAAACCACGCTGGCAACGGCCTTGCTGGCATTAACCTCCTCGACAGCGGTCGAGTTCCAGATCTCCAGCTCGATGTCCTTGTAGATGTCCTCAAACATGAACGAGCCACGTGCCTTGTCGCTGACGTAGATGGTGTACTCCTTGGTGTGGTCGAGGGCATAGTAGTTGCCGTCCTCGGCACGCTCCATGACGTTACCGTCCTGGTCGCGCAGCTCATAGATGGTCTCATAGCCCGTGCAGGTCACGCGGATGTCGTTGGTGTATTAGGGAGTGCGGAAAGCGGGCAGACGGTGCTCGTGGAGCTCATACATCAGGCCCTCGGTGCCCTGCCAACCGGGAACATACTGCACCAGGTTCTGGGTCTCGCTGTTGAAGCAGATGTTGCCCGAGCGCATCAGGCTGGCAAACGTCACCTCAGCGTTGTCATAGGCCATGTAGTGATACTCGATGTGCGTGCCGCCATCCCATGCAGGATTGTAACGGTTGATCAGCCACAGGGTCAGATAGATATTCTCGCCCTTGTACCAGAAAGGAGTGCGGGGATCCTCGGGGGTGCCGAAGGGGATGTCCACTACCGAGCAGAGGTTATCGATGCTGGAATTGGGATCGATGGGGCAGATGACGCCGGGATTGTTGAACTGCAGACCATGATAGGTGGTCGTGTCGGTGTAGAGGTCGCCCTGGGGCAGGTGGGTGGAATAACCGTCGAACAGGTCGAGGTAGTCCAGCGTTGTCTTGGTCACGGGGATGTTGCGGCACCAGGCAGTCACTACCTGATAGCAACCGTTCTCAATATCCTCGCAGGCCTGGAGGTAACCATCCAGTCCGAGGCCGATCACCTTGGCATTGTTGGGAAGCGTAGCAGTACCCTTGCTGGTGTCACCACAGGTGAAGTCACGCTGAGTCACCAGATACTCGGGCTGATACTTTGTGGGACGATAGGCATCACCGGTCGTGGGATTGACATAGGTGGTCCAAATCTCCTGTGAGCACTCGGGATTGATGGGAAGCGCAAACAGGGCAGTGTCATTGGCAGGCTGCTCAATCTGGCCAACAGTGAGGTGGATGGCGGCATTAGAAGTGCCAAAGCCTGCAAGCACCAATGTTAAAGCTGAAAGTAAGGATTTCTTCATAAAAAAGTTGAATTTATTGAATAATTAAACAGTTTGTTCGTTATTGCATATAGATGTGCAAAATTACGGCGAAAAAACAAACCCGCAAAATAATTAATCAATTATTTTTAATTAATCACCGTTTTTTTGATTCTTGCTACCAGCTGACCCACAATGAATACGGGCGATGTGCCCAGGATGATGGCTGCCCACGTCGATGCCGACAGCGGTTCGCTGTTGAACAAGGGGCCGCAATACTGCACCAGCACAATCTGTCCCACAAAGATGACCGCTGCCACCGACCAGAATATCTTGCTGTCAGCCATGTTGTTAAACGCCCACTTACCCGTGGCAAACGACCTGGCGTTAAGCATGTTCCAGAATTGCAGGAAGACAAACGTGCTGAAGAAGATGCCCATCTCGCGCGGGCTGATGTTGGGATTGATGCCGAACACGCGCCCCACTCCACCGTTGGCATAACGGGCAAACTCATAGTACATCACTATCATCAGCACAGCAAAGATGCCGCCGGTGAACAGGATGAAACGCATCATCGCCGGGGTGATGATGCTTGCCCGCGAGTCACGCGGACGCTGCTTCATGAGGATGCTGTTGGGCGGCAGTGACGCCAGTGCCAGCGCGGCAAAGGTGTCCATGATCAGGTTCACCCACAGCATCTGGGTCACCGTCAACGCCGGCTGCTTGCTGAAGAATGAGCACACGGCCACCACGAGGCAGGCACACACGTTGACCGCCAGCTGGAAGAGGATGAAACGCTGGATGTTGCTATAGAGTGAGCGGCCCCACAGCACGGCCTTGTTGATGCTGGCAAAGGAGTTGTCCAGGATGGTGATGTCGCTGGCCTCCTTGGCCACGGCGGTGCCGTCGCCCATCGACAGGCCCACCTGGGCGGCATTCAGGGCGGGAGCGTCGTTGGTGCCGTCGCCCGTGACAGCCACCACCTCGCCCTGGCCTTGCAACAGGCGCACGAGGCGCGCCTTATCGTCGGGACGGGCTCGGGCCATGATCTTGATGGCAGCGGCACGGCGGGCGGCCTCATCGTCGGTTAGGGCGGCAAAGTCGGGGCCCGTGATGATGGCGTCGCCGTCATTGTCGTCGGTTTCGTTCCACAGGCCCACCTGGCGCCCGATCTCGCGTGCCGTGGCACCCGTGTCGCCGGTGACGATCTTGACCTTCACGCCGGCATTGCGGCAGTCGCGTATGGCGGCGGGGACATCCGAGCGCACCGGGTCGCTGATGGCCACGATGCCCAGGAGGGTAAGTTGGAGAGAACCGCCCGAGCGGAATGCCTTGATGGCCTGCTCGGGGTCCTCACCGGGAGCCAGTTCGCTGTAGGCAAACGCCAGGGTGCGCATCGCCTTGGACTGGTAGTTGGTCAATTCGTCGGTCACCTGCTGGAACGGGACACCGTCCACCACCGTCTCGCAGCGGCGCATCACGATTTCGGGGGCGCCCTTGACCAGCAAGACGCGCTTGCCGGTAGCACTGTCGATGACGGTGGCCATCATCTTGGTCATCGTCGAGAAGGGCATCTGGGCCAGGGCATCGCCGTTGTCGCGCAACGTCATGTAATCGACGCCCGCATCATGCAGCCAAAGCAGCAGGGCACCCTCGGTGGGATTGCCCAGGGCCATGACGTTGTCGGGGTCGCTGTCGTCCAGGAAGGCCGTGCTGTTGCACGCGATGCTCTCCTGAACCAGCACGCTCGCCTCGTCATCGGCCAGGCGGTCACCGTCGGCCAAGCCGTAGAAGTGCGCCTGGTAGATCTGCATCTTGTTCTGGGTGAGGGTTCCCGTCTTGTCGGTACAGATGACTGTCGCGGCGCCCATCGTCTCACAGGCGTGCATGCGGCGCACCAGGTTGTTGTGTTTCAACATTTTCCTCATGCTCAGCGCCAGCGACAGGGTGACGCTCATGGGCAGGCCCTCGGGGACCGAAACGACAATGAGCGTGACGGCGAGCATCACCGTCTCGATAAAGTACTGGGCATCGGCCACGAGGCCCTCGCTGCCAGTCAGGAAAAACTCCACGATGCGGCCCAGCACCAGCAGCCCGGCCATGACATAGCTGCCACGGGCGATGGTCTTGCCCAGGCGGTCCAACTGCTGCGTCAGCGGGGTCTTGATGTTGTTGTCTATCTGGGCGTCACGATACACCTTGCCATACTCGGTCTTGTCGCCCACACGCTCCACTCTCATCGTCGCGCTGCCCTCCAGCACGGTGCTGGCGCGCAGCAGCTGGTCGGCAGAATAGGTGGCCTCGGTCGCCTGGCGGGCGGCCTGCGGGTCGTGGGTCTTCCATGCCGACGGTTCGCCCGTGAACGAGCTCTCGTCGACCGTGAGGTTGAAGCTGTCGATGACCGCGCCGTCGGCCGGCACCTTCTCGCCAGTCTCCAGGATGACGATGTCGCCCACCACGATGTCGCAGCGCGGCACCTGGGTGATGTGGCCGTCGCGCATCACCTTGACACCCACGTGGTCGTCGGTCTGGTTGAGCAGGCGGAACTTCTTGTTGGCATTCACCTCGACCAGGAATCCCACCAGCGTGGCCAGCACGATGGCCAGCAGGATGCCCACCGGCTCAAAGAAGATGCTCGCATCCATCCCCAAGCCGTAGAATTCATAGATGGACAACCCGACCGACAGGGCCAGGGCTACCAGCAAAATCTTGATAAGCGGGTCGTCAAACTTGAGCAAGAATTGCTTCCACAGCGGGTCTCGCTCGGGCGGGGTGAGCACGTTGACGCCATGTTGACGGCGACTTTCCAGCACCTGGTCGGCGCTCAATCCTCTATCGTGTCGTTTCTTTGCCATTATTGTCTGTTAGTATCAATTGATCATGAATTGACGAGTGTGATGCTCCGTCTCGGAGCAACAACCGTGCCAATAAAAAAGATTTGACCATCCAGCGGCTGAATGTATCAAATCTGTAACCTTTTCTGCCGTCAGGCAGTAATCTGCCGTGGCAGCGGGCGGCGCACAAAGCGCTGCTTGTTGAAGATGGAGTCCCACCTCAACTTGATCACGCCCCACAACGCCTCAAAGAAGATGCTCGAGTTCATCTTGCTCGTGCCCAGCACGCGGTTGACAAACACGATGGGCACTTCCTTGATCTTGAAGCCCATGCGATGGGCCGTGAACTTCATCTCGATCTGGAACGCATAGCCCTTGAACTGGATGGCGTCCAGGTTGATGGACTGCAGCACCTCGCGACGGTAGCACACATAGCCCGCCGTCGTGTCACGCACCTTCATGCCCGTGACCAGGCGCACATAGGCCGACGCATAATAGCTCATCAGCATCCTGCCCATCGGCCAGTCAACGACATTCACCCCTGTCAGGTAGCGCGAGCCCACGCTCACGTCGGCACCGCCTGTGGCACAGGCGGCCTGCAGCTCGGGCAGCTTCTCGACGGGATGGGAGAAGTCGGCATCCATCTCGATGATGTACTCATAGTGGTGCTCCAGGGCCCACTTGAAGCCCGCGATATAGGCGGTGCCCAGACCCTGCTTGCCGGCACGCTTCAAGATATTGATGCGGTCGGGACGCTCGGCGATCATCTCGTCCACGATGGCGCCGGTGCCGTCGGGCGAGTTATCATCGACGATGAGCACATCAAACTGGTGCTCGTCCAGGGCGAGCACGGCGGTGATGATGTTCCTGACGTTTTCCTTCTCGTTATAAGTAGGAATGATTACTAGACTGTCTGACTTCATTGGTGCTTGATAAAATAATTATGTCGTCGTGTAATGAAACAACAAAGGTACAACTTTTTCTTTAATAATGCATTTCAATGTACCGATATTGTCCCATTTCACCCTATTTTTAATTCTTTTGCAACGATTAACGCTTGCAAGGACATTCCCTGCAAGAACCGTGCCATTACACTTCAAGCTGCGCCCTCACTCTCTTGTGCCCGAAAAAGCCAATGCGCAATCGTTTGCATGCAAAAAAATGTTAAGAACCAGTTCATCACCACATCTATTTAATAGCGATAATCCTATTTTTGCGAAAAAGTTTCAAGGTTTTTATACAGAATAGTCTTAATTACCGACCATCAACTGTGCTCCGACAGATCAGGAGAAGACTTTGATTATCAACCAAATTCAAGAACATAACCTATTTTATAATTATCAATCATTTATCAACTGATTTACAGATGAAAAAACTAACTCTTACCATCAGATCGGCATTCAGGCTCCTGACAGTGCTGCTCTTGTTCCTCGCCGCGACCGTTCCGCAGGCCGGGGCGACAGCGAGAGTGTATGTGCGCTGCAACGGGACCAATGTCGATGCCGGCAGTTCCTACCTCTATGTGTGGGGAACGAGCGAGGCCATGGGCACCTGGCGCGGAAAGAAATTTTCCGAGATGTCCAGTGCCAGCATCAATGGCTACACCTACTACTATGTTGACATCGATCAGCCGACCATCAACCTGATTTTCAACAACTCTAGCGGGCAGACAGCCGACATCAGCATCAGCAACAGCGGCACCTACTACATCACCTACAATGGCGGCAACAGCTACAACGGCCCCAATAGCGTCGCCGATGGCACTTTCTATGTCGTCGGGGATAACACAAGCATCTTCCCCAATGCCTGGAATGTGGGTGACGCGACGATGATGACCTACAGCAACGGCACCTACTCGTGGACCAGCAGCCAGGTACACCTCATCGAGAACACCGACTATGCGTACAAGGTGAGGGACCACAACGGCAACACTTGGTATCCCAGCGGCGACAATGCGAAATTAAGTGTCTCGCAATCGGGCATCTATACGGTCACCATCACGATGAGCAACGGCAATGTGTCCTACTCGACCAACCTGATCGAGGCCGATGAGACTGCGGCCTACTATGTCGTCGGCGAGGACAGATCCATCTTCCCCAACGGCTGGACGGCGGGTGACGCCACCCTGATGACCGAGGACAAAGGCACCTACTCGTGGACAGCGAGCAACGTCCATCTGTCACTCAACACGAGCTACGCCTTCAAGGTGACCGACGGCGGTAACGGCTGGTATCCCAGCGACGGCAACGCTACCTTCACTGTTGACAAGAACGGCACCTACAACGTGCTGTTCACCTTCGACGGCACCACCGTCAACGCTGTCCCCACCCTGGTCACCGAGGACCAGGCCTACACCTACGACATCTACATCCGCTACAAGGGTAGCGAGGCCATCGGCAACGTGTATGCCTACACCTTTGACACCTACGGCATCAAGGCCCTGGGTGAATGGGGCGGCACCCGCTTGACCGACATGACCCCCGTGACCCTCAACGGCTACACCTATTACCACGCGACGGTGACTTCCTATGACCCGGCAGTCAAGGCCATACTCAATGAGAACCAGAGCGGCTCGACCCAGACCGCTAATCTCACCTTGCAGGCCGGCGACAACTACTTCACCTACAGTGGAGGTGCCACCTTCAGCGGCCCCAATGCGGCAGCCGACCCCGCCATTACCTACTATGCCGAGAGCAGCTTTGCAGGCTGGACCACCGAGGGCACCCAGATGACCGCTAACGGCGACGGCAGCTACAGCAAGACATTCCCCAGCGTGAGCCTTGTGGCCGGCACGACCTACGAGTACAAGGTCTATGGCAACGACGGCACCAGCGAGGGCGTGTGGATCGGCGATAATGGCGAGAACGGCACGTTCTCACCGTCGGTCACCGGCACCTATGACGTGACCATCACGCTCAACAGCGACGGCACCATCAGCCACACGCTGGTCATCACCGGCGCAGTGCCCATCTATATCATCGGCGCTCCCGAACTGGGACTGAGCTGGAACTATGCCCCCGAGGCACCGATGACCTTTGACACTGCTACCGGCTATTTCACCTACACCTGCGTGGTGGAAGATGGCGGTACCTACAACTTTGTGTTCGGTAACGGACAGGGTATCGACTGGTCTGACTTCGACAACAATTACCGCATCGGCCCCAACGGCACCACCGACCAGTCCATCATGCCCAACGACGAGTGGAACAGCACACAGATGGCTGCCGGTAGCAGCAAGGCCTATAGCATCACTGTCAATCCCGGCACGGTGACCTTCACGTTTGACCCGGCCACGATGCGATTCAAGGTGAACGGCGAGTCGCTGACCCACCGCTACACCTTCTATGTGCTGCCCAGCGACCACCAGACGGTTCCCTACATCTACCTGTGGGGCTTGGGCACCGACGAGGCCTACTCCAACACCTATCCGGGCACCCAGCTCACTCAGACCGAGGTGCTGGCCGACGGCAACACCTGGTATGTGATGAATGTTGAACTCACGGCCGACTACATCCACGCCCTGGTCAACGGCGGCGGTGATGCGAGCAAGACAGCCGACATCACCCACATCGACCCGGGAACCTACTACATCTACTGGACAACCGAGAGAGAGGACGGCCAGTCCTACAACGACTACTTCCTGACCAATGTTGCCCCCACGGCTCCCGGCGGCACGCTGTACATGATCGGTACCTACTACTACAACAAGCAGCAGTACCATTATGATCCCAACAGCGGCGTGCAGTTGAAGTATGACGCCAACAGCAACGTCTATTACCTGAACAATGTGAACTTTGCGGTGCACAACACCTTCTGCTTCACGACCCAGCTGAGCACCGACTGGAGCAATGTAGGTACCCGTTACGGTAATAGCGGCGATAATGACCACGTCGTCGGTGATAACGCGACCAATTATTTTGCCATCGACGAGGACTGGATCAACAAGAACATCGCCCTCGACGAGTGGAGCGACGTCAACGGCGAGTACAGGATGCTCGTGCCGGGTATCTACAACGTGCTGGTCAACCTCGAGGAGAAGTGGGTCAAGCTCATCAAGACCGACTACTATGAGCTATCGCCCATGAACGTGTTCCTCGAGCAGACGCCCAATGTCGTCATGAGCGAGGACGGCAACAACTTCATCCAGGATCCCGGCACGGAATACAGCACAGCCATCTTCGGCGAAGCATGCTGGCCGCTGGCTGCCTTTAACGGCACCTATGGCGACGGTGTGTGGGATCCCCACGACAACGGCAACAAGTACCCGGTCACCTATGTCGGCGATACCATCACGGCCGACGGCAAAGCCTGGTGGCACTGGCAGGTCGAAGCCTCGATTGCCGAACTGTTCTTCACCCGACTGAACAAGGAACCTTTCCAGAGCGACACCATCCGCCGCAAGGCCGGCGTGCTGTGGGTGACCTGGGACGAGGTGGACGGCAAGTCATCGATGACCGACCACTCGCGCGAATACTTCGAGGCCGCGGCCAATGCCCTGCCCACCAATGCCGTGGTGATGGAAGGCCACTACTATGTCTACTTCATCAACACCGTGGACTGGGACCAGGTTTACTGCTATGCCTGGGACAACAACGAGCAAGAGGACGGCAGCATCGACCACACCTTCCTGGACGGCTACTCCAGGCGGATGGACCAATGGCCCGGCCAGCCCTGTGAGCTGGTAGGCATCGACCCCGTCACGGGCTATGAGGTGTGGCGATACGACTTCGGCACCATCATCGGCACCGACATCCCCAACGGCGGCATCCTGTTCAACGACGGCAACGAGTATGCCGAGACCGAGGCCAAGGAGCAGACCGGCGACTTTGAGTATGTCAACGGTGCTGTCTATGACTACCTGGGCATGGTGGACGGTGCCTACACGCTCAACAACCTCATCCGCAGCGCGGCCAAGGAGGTGCGCTACACCGTGAGCAACGACCTGCTGGGCATCTACTATGACAAGGATGCCGTGACCCGCATCGAGTATAAGGACGCACACGACCAGATAGTCCATGAGGACATCGTCGGCGCTCTCTACGCCAAGGATCTCAACCTCTACGGCGAGAAGTCGGTCATGCCCGACTCGACCTACACCGACTATGTCTATGACATCTGCGCCAGCGACCACACGGCCGGCCGCTCCCAGATCATGATCAAGAAGACGACCTATGACCAGAGCAACTGGGTGAAACTCGTCATTTCGCCCAACTATGACAACCGCCAGGCCGTTGTCGCCAAGGAGGACCGTCCCGACCTGAGCAAGTATGTGAACCGCATCATCCCGGCCGGCTCGCTCGACGTGTTCATGACCGACACCGTCAACCCGACGGCCCACGTGCTGAGCATCAAGATGGGCGACGCGATGGCCTATGAGCCCAACGTCTATATCTCCTCCCACTTCAACGACACGGTGGTATTCAACTTCACCCATCAGGACTGGCTGGGCGAGGATGCCGAGTACAAGCCCAACTACAGCTGCCAGCCCAAGATCGAGTGGTTCTATAACGAGGACGGCTCGGTATCCCACGGCGAGGCAACCCGCAGCCCTAACCTGTCCAAGCCCTACTACATGTTCTATGTCGCTCCCAAGCCCCAGGAGATTGCCTATGTCACCTGGGTAGTGTATGACAACTACAACGAGGACGGCGTTTGGCCAGGATATGTCCATGGCCAGTACACGGCCGTCACGGGCGGCGGCGGTCCCGACCGTCCCGAGGACCCGGGACGCTTCCACGCTCCGCGCAACTGGAACCGCACCATCTATCTCGATGCCGAGGCCTACCCCAACCTGGCCCATGTCACCGAGGGCTCCGAGCTGGAGAAGATCCTGGGTGCCTGGTCGCCCGAGTATGGCCCCTACAGCAACGGCTACATGCAGTATGGCGGCGTCAAGGTCAACTGGTCACTGTTCGACGAGGAGGCCAGCGGCGGCCCCTGGTGGCAGATCATCAAGCCTGGACAGGCCTACAAGTTCAAGGCGATCGTGCGCTATGCCCGCGGCAGCGGCTTCACCGACAAGGAGGGCGACGTGGACGACACGGTCGACAACTACTACTATGCTCCCGGCAACGGCTACATCCCCAACGATGCCGCCATGGACGACTCAATCAGCGTCCGCAATGCGCCTCGACGGGCAGTCAGCGAGGACTCTGGCTTTGCCAACATGTACTTCACCGATTATAAGTTCTTTGACAGGAGCAAGTTCATCATCTTCCCCATCGAGGCCAGCAGCAGCAACTCCAACGGCAACGACATGGGCAACGTCACCACCGTCAAGGAGGTGAGCACGTCGCGCTCGGTTGTCGCCACCCGCTACTACAACCTGATGGGCGTGGAGAGCGACAAGCCCTTCGAGGGCGTGAACATTGTCGTCACCTTCTACAACGACGGCTCACGCAGCTCTCGCAAGATCTTGCGCCGATAGTCATTTGGACATCAGCGTTCAACCACGGCAGCCGCGCCTCCTGGACAAGGGGTGCGGCTGTCAATTTTTGTCCGATGATGAAAAAAATCGGACAAAGCGGGCCAAGTCATGAGAAAAAACATTAATTTTGTAGGTTAAAACGATTTAGCAACTCTTGACTATGCACAATACTAGCAAACAATATGACGAGGCGATTGCCCAGTGCCGCCAATTGTTCATCAACAAGATGAAGGATTACGGCCCGTCGTGGCGCATCCTCAGGCCCCGCTCGGTGACCGACCAGATCTTCATCAAGGCCAAGCGCATCCGCACCCTGGAGCTCAACGGCGAGACCAAGGTGGGCGAAGGCATCTGGCCCGAGTTTGTCGGCATCATCAACTATGGCATCATTGGGCTGATACAGCTGCAACTGGGCTACAGCGACACGGTGGACATCACCGCCGAGCGCGCCCTGGAGCTCTACGACCAGCTCATCCACGAGACCAAGGAGCTCATGATTGCCAAGAACACCGACTATGGTGAGGCCTGGCGCGACATGCGCATCTCGAGTTACACCGACCTGATTCTCACCAAGATACAGCGCACCAAGGAGATTGAGAACCACGATGGCGCCACGCTGGTGAGCGAGGGCATCGATGCCAACTACCAGGACATGATCAACTATAGCGTGTTTGCCCTCATCAAGCATAGCGAGGAGCAAGCTGGCAACAACGCCCTCTAAACCACTAAATCGCGATAAACAGAATGACCATCAAGGCGATTATCAATGCGGTCAAGGGTGAGAAATGGTGCCGCCTGTTGACGGTGCTCATGCGGCTCACCGTGGGCGGCGTGTTCATCTTCTCGGGCTTCAGCAAGGGAATTGACCCCTGGGGCACGAGCTACAAGGTCACCGACTATCTCTCAGCCATGGGCCTGGAGCAATGGACGGGCACGGCCCTGTTCATCGCCGTGGCGCTGGCCGCGCTCGAGTTCTTGCTGGGCATCGCCGTCGCCGTGGGTGCCTACCGGCGCGGTGCGCCCTTGCTGGCGCTGCTCCTGCTGCTGGTGATGACGCCCTTGACGTTGTGGACGGCTATCACCGGCTCCGTACCCGACTGCGGCTGCTTTGGCGACGCGCTGCACCTGTCCAGCTGGGCCACATTCGGCAAGAACCTGCTCTTGCTGCTGGGCGTGGTCTATCTGTTGGCCTTCAACAAGTCGGTCCACAGCATCTACGGTCCCGCCGTGCAATGGATAGTGATGGCCATCCCCTTTGCCTTGGTGATGGCAATAGCCTACTATGGTTATTTCTACCAACCGCTCATCGACCATCGTCCCTACCCCGTGGGCACGCGCCTGGTGGCCACGGCCACGGGCGACAGCGACGAGAGCGAGGATGAGTACACCTTCATCTACAGCAAGAACGGCGAGGAGCACGAGTTCTCGATCGATAGCCTGCCCGACGAGGAAGACGGCTGGCAGTATGTCACCCGCTACCATTCACGCCGTCCCCACGGCAATGTCATCGTCCAGGACGACAGCGAGCAGGGCAGCGATATCGCCATCCTTGACGATGAGGGCAGCGATGTCACCCTCGACGTGCTGGGCGACAGCCGCCGCACCGTGCTGCTGCTCTTCCCCGACCTGCCCCGTGTGGGCGTGGTCAACTCGTTTGCGCTCAACGAGCTCAACGATGCCGCGCTCGTCTCCCAGGCCGACGTTGTGGCCCTCACGCCTGCCTCGGCCCAGGAAATCGAGCAGTGGCAAGACATCTCGATGGCCAGCTACCCCATCTACAACATGGATGACAGCGAACTCAAGATGGTGGCCCGCGGCAACCCCGCCGTGGTCTATCTGCAAGATGGCGTCATCCAGTGGAAACGCACCCTCTCGTCGCTCGCCGACGTCGAGCAGCCCATCGAGCTGGCCCAGTTGGGCGACGACTATGATGCCGACGCCATCCTCACGAGGCTGATGTTGGCCTTCATGGCAGCAATGCTGGCCTTGCTGGCCATCAACCGCACCCACCTCCTGGTGAGGTACTTCTACTACAAGCGCAACCACAAGAAGAAAAAAATCTGATCTCAATCAATAATAACTGAAACACCAATAAACGCCCAATCAACCCAACTATGATACTTAAACAAGGTTATATCGTTGACAAAAGGTGGCATGTGGTTTACCTCATCAAGGAGAACCCCTATGCCGAGAGTTACCGCGTCGAGGACGAGAGCGGCAACCCCTACTTCTTGAAGATTTACCGCCTCAAGAACACCCCCGAAAAGCTCATCGACGATGGGATCATCAGGGAAATCGAGTGGTCACGCACCATCAAGCACAAGAACATCATCAGCGCTATCGACACCGCACGCCTCAAGAGCGAGGAGGATGGCGACTGCCAGTATCTGGTAGCCAACTACTTCAGCGGTGAGCTGCTGAGCGAGATGCTGCAACGCGAGGGGAAACTCGACCCCAAAACGGCCACCAAGATTTTCACCGAGATGCTCGAGGGTCTGCAATACATGCACAACATGGCACGGCCCTGCCTGCACAACGACATCACCCCCACCAACGTCATGCTCAGCAGCAAGACGGGCGGCATATCCGAACTCATCGACCTGGGGCACGCCTCGCCGTGCTTCATGGGCACGCCGCCGTTTGACACCGCCGATCTGGACCCGCGTTATGCCAGCGGACAGTCGTTCATCGGCAAGTATGACGAGCGCAGCGACATCTTTGCCGCCACAGGGGTCTTCTACACCATGCTCACGGGACGGGTGCCCTGGGACGTGGAATTCACCCCCGACATGACCCGCAAGGAGAAAATCAAGCTCGTCCAGAAGGTCCGCAGCCAGCAGGGCGAAATCGACGTGACCGGCATCGAGGACGAGAAGCTGGCCGACATCGTCAAGAAGGGCCTCGCCCTGGGATACAACGAGCGCTACAGCAACGTCGAGAAGCTCATCCTCGACCTCATCGAGGGCGACGAGAGCGACGAGGCGATGGAGCTGCGCAGCAAGCTCATTGCGATCGACGACGAGGACGGGGACGACTTTAACCTGTTCGGTGACGACTTCGGATCGAGTGGACAACCGACGAGCAAACAGGCGACCGAGACCACGGCCGACATCGACATCAAGCGTGGCGGCGGCAACGGCTTTGCCGACATCGCGGGCATGGACGAGTTGAAGGAGATGCTGCGCAAGCGCGTCATCCTCATCCTCAAGGACAAGGAGCTGGCCGAGAAGTACAAGCTCACGCCACCCAACGGCATGTTGCTCTACGGTCCTCCAGGATGCGGCAAGAGCTTCTTTGCCGAGAAGTTTGCCGAGGAGACCGGCTTCAACTTCATTCTGGTCAAGGCCAGCGACCTGGGCTCGATCTACATCCACGGCTCGCAGGGCAAAATCGCCGACCTGTTCAAGAAGGCCAAGGAGAATGCCCCGTCGGTGCTCTGTTTTGACGAGTTCGACGCCTTTGTACCCAACCGCTCGGGCGACGTGGGCAGCAACCAGGCGGGCGAGGTCAACGAGTTCCTCACCCAGCTCAACAACTGCTCCAAGCGCGGCATCTTTGTCATCGCCACCAGCAACCGCCCCGACAAGGTCGATCCCGCCGTGTTGCGCACTGGCCGTATCGACAGGCAGATCTATGTGCCCATGCCCGACGCGACGGCCCGCAAACTCATGTTCGAGCTCTACCTCAAGGGCCGTCCCTGTGAGGAAATCGACAGCGACGTTCTCGCCAAGAAGGCCGACGGCTACGTCGCCAGCGACATCGCCTATGTCGTGAACGAGGCCGCCACCATCGCCGCCTTCAACCACGAGAACATCACCCAAGACCTGCTGTGCAAGACCATCGAGGGCATCAAGCCGTCGATCAACAAGGACCTGCTCAAGGAGTACGAGGACATGCGCAACAAGATGGAAGGCATCAGCCGCAACAACACTCTCCCCCACGTGGGCTTCAAGTAAAAAAAAGTCCCTTCCCCAAAAACCCAAGGACTAAAAAACTTAAAACCAACAACTTACAACTAAAAACTTAAAACTTACAACTAAAATAACATGGACTTAAACAAACTGATGATCGATTACCTCGCCGAGGAAGGTTTCCGTCCCCACGAGACCGAGTTCGGCATCGCCTTCAAGAACGAGGGCTTCAACTTCCTTTATTTCAAGGATGACGAGGACGAGCAGTACTTCAGGCTCATGATGCCGGCCATCTTTGAGGTCACCGAGGACAACGAGGACATGATCCTCAAGGCCATGAACGACGTGAACAGCAACATCAAGGTCGTGAAGCTCTACACCATGGACATGGAGGACGAGGATGGCCAGAAGAACGTCAACGTCTGGGTAGCCTTTGAAATCCTGGCCGACACCACCCCCGAGATCGGCGACATCGTGCCGCGTGCCATGGCTCTCATGAAGGGTGCTCGCGTCGCCTTCCTCGCCAAGCTCGAGGAACTGGCCGACAATTAACACCTATCAGCCCACACGCTGAATCATCCATCTCACGCTGAGCCGCCAAGTGGCTCAGCGTGATTTTTTCAAGCTAACGAGGACATAAAGCGGGCGCACCGTCAAGTATCGGGTGCGCCCGCTTCATGTTGTCGGGTCACGAGGCTGACAAGAGTCAGCCAGACAGGGGATTAGTTATTACCCTTGAGCAGCTTATTGATCAGGGCAGTGACATCACTGATGTTCACAATGCCATCGGCCTTCACGTCGGCACAGATTGCGCAAGCCTTCGTCTCATCACCGCTCAGCAGGTAGTTGATCAGGGCAGTGACATCGCTGATGTTCACGTTACCGTCGTGGTTCACGTCACCCAGCTCATAGCCGTGGCCCTGCTCCTCGAGCAGCGTCACGTTCTCGACGTTGCTGGCAGCCTTGGTGCCATCGATATAGTTGGCCTCGACATAGTAGGTATAGGTTGCACCGGGGGTCAAGCCCTCAACCACATAGTACATCTCGGTGATGCCCGTGATCACGCGGCTGTTCTCGTCGCCAGTCTCGCTGACGGCCCTCAGCTGGGTCATCTCGCCACTATAAACCTGCACGCTGTTGAGGTAGAAGCGCTTCTTGACGCCCGAGCAGCTCAAGGTAACGGTCTGGCCATCGGCTGCAGTCACGTCGTTCAGCACTACGGTATAGTCGGCATTCTCGGTGGTCAGCTCAACGGTCTGGCTCACGTCGCCGCACGACACGATGACCGAGCTGCCGTCGCTGCCATAGCTCCTTGCATTGAACTTCACTGTAACGACACCATTGCTGCCCGTCAGGTCGAGGGCGGGAGTGGTCAGGTAACCGACCTTGCTGCCGCTGCCCAGCTTCATGCCGCCGCCAGCGGCCAGATAGACAGCCACACCGGTCCAGCCGGCATTGTCACAGTTCTCGTCAAGCGCGCCGTTGCTACCCAGATCGATGTTGTTATCGGCACTGGGAACATCCTCGCTGTAGAAGGTCTCGTTGAGCAACAGGCCAGCGGGCTGATCCTGCTTGATGTTGACATAAAGGGTGTAGTCCTTCACATACTGCTCGGGAGTGATGTCGAGCCAGTCGGCACGGAACGAGCTGCTGGTCACATACTGCTCGTCGGCGGGCTGCATCTCGGGAGCCAGGGTCTCCATCGTGGCGGTACCGTTGAGGGTAACGGTCACGGCCTCGGCACCCTCACTGGCGATGGTGATGGTGGCATGGTGCTCGCCGACGGTAACGGGAGCATAGGTCACGGTCACGGTGGCACCCTCCTGGGCATCGGCGATGCTGACGGTCTCGGGATTGATGGTGTAAACGCCGTTCTCGTCGTTCAGCGTCAGGGTCACGTCACCGGCAAGGTTGGATGCCAGCAGATCGAAGGTAGCAGTCACGGTCTCGCCCACAGCGGCAGCCAGAGTCAGGGTCTCATTGTCCACGATAATCTCGGGAACAATCTGCTCGGCGAGGGTCACCTGCTCGATATTGGAAGCGGCGTTGCTGTTGTCGGTGTAGTTGGCTACAACGTGGAAGCTGTAGGTTGCACCCGGGGTCAGGTTCTGGACGGTGTAGGTCTTGTCGGTAATGCCGGTGATGACGCGGCTGTTGGCATCGCCGGTCTCACTAGCCTTGAGCATATTGGCGCCACCGTTGTAGATGGTCACGCTGTGGACATACACGCGCTTGCCGGTTGCGGCACACGACAAGGTCACCTGCTGACCGGCAGCCGCGGGCACGCCGGCGAGGGTAACGGTGTAGTCGGTAGCGACATCGCTCAGGGCGATGGTCTCGCTCACGTCACCACACGAGATGACGATGGAACTCTCATCCGACTTGCCAGTCGTGCTGACGTAGGAGTTGGCGTTGAAGGCGACAACCAGCGTGCCGTTGTTCTCGGCCAGGGCAGGAGTCGTGATGTAGCCCAACTTGGAGCCGCTACCCAGCTTGAAGCCGCCAGTGACTGCCTCATAGACGGCATAGCCTGTCCAGCCAGCGTTGTCGCAGTAGTTGTCCATCTTGGATCCGCAGTCGGCGGTGCCGTCCTGGGTGGGCACATTGACGCCGGCAAAGGTCTCGGTCAACAGGGCATCACCCGTGGCACCCACCTTGTTGACATAGAGGGTGTAGTCCTTCACGTTCTGGGCGGGCGTCACGTCGGTCCAGGTGGCGGTAAAGGAGGTGGTGCCCACATTGGTGGCCTGGGCCATCACGGGAGCAGTGGTCTGGATGGTAGCGGTGCCATTCAGGGTGACGGTAGCGCTCTCGGCGCCCTCGCTGGCCACGGTGATGGTGGCGTCATGGGTACCAGTTGCGGTCGGTGCATAGGTCACGGTGACCTCGGCACCCTCTTGGGCATCAGCGATGCTCAGGGTGGAAGGATTGATGCTGTAAACGCCGTTGGCGTCGTTGAGCGTCAGCGTCACGTTGCCGGTCAGGTCACTGGCCAGCACGTTGAAGGTGGCGGTCACGGTCTCGCCCACGCTGGCAGCCATCGTCAGGGTCTCGGGATCAACGATAACATCGGGAGTCGGTGCGAGCGAACCCTGCAGGGTGACGGTCTCGACGTTGGACTCCTTCTTGGTGCCGTCGGTGTAGTTGGCCTCGACGTAGAACTTGTAGCTGGCGCCCTCGGTCAGGCCGGTAACGGTATAATTCTTGGCGGTGATGCCGGTGATAACGATGGGGTCACCCTCGCTGGCAGCACCGGCGATGATCTCGATGTTGTCGATGTAGAAGCGTTTCTTCTTGGCCGTGCAGGCAAAGGTCACCTTCTGCCCTGCGGCGGCAGTCACGCCCTGGAGCACGACGCTATAGTCGGCGGCAGTCGAGGTCAAGGCCACAGTCTGGGTGACATTGCCACAGGAAACGACTACCGAGCTGGCGTCGCTGCCGTAATTCATGGCATTGAACTTCACGGTGATGGTGCCGTCGGTTGCGCTCAGGTCAAGGGCAGGAGTGGTCAACGATCCGGCATAGCTGCCGTTACCCAGCCTCATGGTACCACCGACACCCTGATAGATATAGCTGGCCGTCCATCCCTGGTTGTCACAATAGTTATTCACCGTGTTCGCGATGTTGGCCGTGCCGTCATTCTCCACGGTCACGCCACCGAAGGTCTCACTCAACAGGGCGGTCGTGTTGGCGTCATACTGCTGGACATAGAGCGTGTAGTTCTCGACGTTCTCGCTCGGGGTCTCGTCGGTCCAGCTGGCGCGGAAGGAGGTGTTGCCCACGTTGCTCGCCTGGGCCATCACGGGGGCATACGTCTCGATAACGCTGCCCTCGGGATAGATCTGGTAGAGCATGTCCTGGTTCTGACGGAAGTCATAATCGCTATCAATATAGAAGGCACTGATGGCGTAGTAGTTGTTATCCATGCCGCTCCATCCCCAGTTGATGTGATACTTGTTGGTGCTGGAATTGTAGCCGTCAACGACAAAGGCATGGCCGGCATAGCCATCATCGCCGCCGTACAGGATGGGACGACCTGCCTGCAGGTCCTCAAGCATCATCGCGGTCCACTGGGCATCGCTATAATTGTTGCGCTGCACATAGGTGGCCCCAGAGTTGTAGCCAAACAGCTTCATGCCCTCGAGCTGGTCATCGGTATAGGCACCGCTGCCGTCAGGGCTATACATCATCTGGCACGACTGGCCGCAATAGCGCATCAGCCAGGCAACGGCATTGGCCTGGGCGGTGGTATAACTGCCGGTGTAGTCGTCGATCATGTTGTCCCAGTCCAGCGTGATGCCGGGCAGGGCAGGCACATTGAAGCGGGGCGAGGCAGCCGTCGTGTAGCTGGACAGGGCGGGCAACTGGGCGGGATACTTCCAGTAGTACATCACCTGAGCCATCGCCGTGGCCACACATCCGGTATAGCACTTCGAGCCGTTATAGGTGGGGCACTGGTTCCAGAACGGTTCGGTCTGGTCCCAGATACAGGTCAGCATCGGGGCTACAGTAGATGCGGTCAGCATCGTTGATGTATTGCCCGACTTCATCACCTGCAGATTGGGATTCTTGATGAGGAACTCGATCTGCTCCTTGTACTGGCCCAGCCACCAGCGCATGTTGCTGGGGATGTTGTTCATGTCAAGGTAGCCGTCACCGTAGCCCAAGATTTCCTCAGCACGGTCGTCACCCGAGACGATGACATAGCCGCCACCGTCGTAGTTGAACACATAGAAGTCGTTGGCCTTGGCATTGACCACCGACGGCTCGGCATGAGACAGCTTCATGTTGGCATTAGATGCCATCATCCGCGTGCCTGACAGAGTGTTCATGAACTGGACGGCACGGGCCTGGGCGGCACGACTGTCCACATTGGCTGCTGTCATCGTGGCCATTGTCAGGGCCATAGCGACGAGCATCAATGTTCTGAAGTAACTTACAAATTTCATCACAATTGATTGTATAAAAGGTTAATATTTAAAGATGTAACAATAAAGGCATCTTAATGGTCTGTATCAAAAATCTTTTGGGAGAATCACTTCTCCCAAAAGACGATACAAAGGTATTACTTTATTATGAAAGCTCAACAACTTTTCAACCAAAAAAAACACTATTTTCAGCCAATTACTTGAGAATCATGTCAATCAAGGCATTAACGTCGGCGATATTGACCTCGTTGTCGCCATTGAGATCCTTCAACAGATCGGTCGAGCCGGTGGTCATGATCTCGTCGATGATGGTATTGACATCGGCAATATTGACCTCGTTGTCGAGGTTCACGTCACCCATCGGGAAATCGACATTCACGCCCACGATGCGCGAGAACCAGGGCCAGATGCCGCTCTTCTTGTAAAGGCTGCGCGACTCGGCGGGCACACGCAGCATCGCGGTGCTGTAGATTGAGCGGGAAAAGCAGTCAGGACCGGCAGTGGCGGGAGGAGTCAGGGCGCGACAGGTCACCTGGGACAGCTTCAAGCAGCCATAGAAGGCCTTATCGGCCACCGAAGTCAGCCCGGAGCCCAGCGTCACCTCGGTCAGCGCTGTGCAACGGTAGAAGGCCTGCCCGCCGATGAACGTCGCCGAGTCGGGCACGACTACGGCAGTCAGGGCCGAACAGCCCTGGAACGTACTGGCACCGATGCCCTTGATGTAGGGCGACAACTGGATGTCGGTCAGCGAGGTGCAGCCCTGGAAGGCGCTGCCGCCCAGCGTCTTGACCGAGCTGGGCACCACCAGACTCTTGATGGCGCTGCAACCCGACATGGCGCCCGAACCGATGCCGGTGACACCGTCGGGAATATTCAGTTCCTGCAAGGCCGAGCAGCCGTTGAAGACATTGTTGCCGATGGTAACAAGGCCGTCGGGCAATGACACGCGCGTCAAGCCCGTGCAATCGGCTAGCAGCGCATCGCCCAGCACCGTCACGTTCACGGGAACGTCCATGCTGGTCAGGGCCTTGCAGCCGTAGAAGGCCTGCTTGTCCATGCGCACCAAGCTGGTCGGCAGGTCAAGGTCGGCGATGTGGTCGCAGTAGGCAAATGCGGCCTCTCCCACCCCGGTCACGCCATCCTCCAGCGTGAGGGAACGCAAGGCGGTGCACTCGATGAAGGCGAAGCGCTTCACGGCTCCCGCAGCGGCGGGGATGACCAGGTCGGTGAGTTCCTGGCCGCCGATATACAAGCGGTGGGCATAACTCAGCGGGTTGGCATAGTGACTGACGAAGTCAATCTGCAACCAGGCAGCCAGGCTGGGCGTGCCGACGCGCTCCAGGCCGTAGCACTCGTTGAAGGCCTCACGGCCGATTGTAGTCACGGTGCCGGGCAGGTCAATGGAGGCCAGGCCCACACAGTTGGCAAAGGCCTGGTCGTCGATGCTGACGAGGCCTTCGGGAAGGCTGACGGTCGTCATGGCGGCACAATTCCTAAAGGCATGTTCGCCGATGGTCCTCACCGTTGAGGGCAGTGTAACAGACGTCAGGCCGACGCTGTTCCTGAAGGCGTCCTTGCCGATGCCGATGACCGCCAGTTCCTCGCCGTCATGGTTGACGACGCTGGGGATGACCACGTCGCCCGTGTAACTGTCATAGCGCATGTCGCGATAGGTGACAAGGGCTGCACTGCCGTCCTCGTTATACATATAATATATACCGTCCTGCACAAAGTCATAGCCGGTCTCGGGCTCAATAGTCTGGCGCGGACAGATGCCGTGCAGAATCTCGTGGTCAGAGAGGAAGGAATAGCCGCGCACGACGAGCGAGGTGATCCTGAAGTAGCCGTTGCCGGTACCGGCCCAGCCCCAGTTGAGGTGGTACAGGCCATTGTAGCAGCCGTCCACGACAAAGGCGTGACCACCGGCCATCGCATCGTTGCCTGAGTACAGCACCGGGCGACCGGCCTCCAGGTCTTCCTGCAAGAGATGCTCCCACTCCTCGAGCGTGTAGTTGCTGCGTGCCAACTGATTGCCGCTATAGCCGAACGCCGACATGCCCTGCATCTGCTGATAGACGTAGGCACCGC
This sequence comes from Muribaculaceae bacterium, assembly GCA_017449785.1. Lineage (GTDB taxonomy): Bacteria > Bacteroidota > Bacteroidia > Bacteroidales > Muribaculaceae > Sodaliphilus. Next base: position 45,690 of record JAFTFA010000246.1, read on the forward strand.
TACCATTGGGGCCGTAGCTCATTCGTGCCGACTGGCCGCAGTAGCGCATCAAGCGGGCCACGGCATCGCCCTGGGCCTGGGTATACTCGCCATTGTAGGCATCAATCATGCTGTCCCAGTCCAGCGGCCTGGAAGGCAACGGATCGACCTCTATCATGAAGCTGCGCGTCACATATCCTGACAGGGACGGTGCTGCGCTGGGATAGCGCCAGTAGTACATCACCTGGGCCATCGCCGTGGCAATGCAGCCCGTCACGCAGCGCTCGCCCTGATAGACGGGGCACTGGTTGTAGTAAGGTTCGCTCTGGCTCCAGAAGCACGACAGCAGAGGCATCACCATCGGGTAGTGGCCGTCCTCACTGGGGATGACCTCGGCCTGGACCGTCGGGTTAGCCAGCAGGTACTCCATCTGCTCGCGGTAGTCATTGAGCAGCCACGCCATGCCACAGGGCAGGTCACTCATGTCGAGCGAGCCCTCGCCGTAACCCAGCACGCCCTCCACGCGGTCGTCACCGGCCACGATGACAAAGGCGGCTCCATCACTGCTGTTGAACACATAGTAGTCGGCGGCCTCGACATTGACTGCCGATGCCTCGGCATGGGCCAGCTGCAACCGGGCTCCCGGTGCCCGCAGGGCACCCGCAGCGCGGTTGCCGATGAACTGCTGCGCCCGCTGCTGTGCAGTGGACGCGTCTATCACGGCGGCGCTCACGTCGATCGTCAACGTGGCCAGGGCCGCTACCATCAAGAACCATATACTTCTTCTCATTGGCTTAAACATAAATTATTAATAATTAGGTGATTAATGTTGATTATTCTACAATTGGTTGATTCTTGTTCAATATCATGTCGATGATGGCATTGACGTCGGCAAGGTTGATTTCCTCGTCGCCGTTGACGTCCATCACGGCAGTCTTGTCGGCACCCAGGATGCCGTCGATCACCGCATTGATGTCGGCAATATTCACTTCCTCGTCGCCGTTCACGTCACCGGGCAGGCCTCCAGGTTCCTCAACCTCAAACCCCTCGATGGAGGCAAACCGTTTCCACTCGTTGGCGTCGCGGTAGGCCTCGAGCGAGGTCTCGGGAACGCGCAGGACGGCATGGCCATAGCACATGCCGCTGAAGGCGTCATAACCCAGCACGGGAGGCACCGCGGGCAGGCAGGTGATAGTCTCCAGACTGTCGCAATGAGAGAAAGCGGCTGCCGAGTAGGACCAGCTACGGTAGGCCTCGATGGTATCGACCCTGCTGCCGATCGTCAAGCGTTTCAAGCGGCTGCAGCTGGCAAACGCGTCACGGGCGACAAACATCACCCGGTTGGGGATAGTCACTTCTTGCAGGTTCTGGCAATTACTGAACGTTCCCGCTTTGATGCGCGTCAGGCCCGTCGAGAGTTCCAGATTTTCCAGTTTTTTGCAGTAGAAGAAGGCATATTCATCGACCTCGGCCACCGAGTTGGGCATCACCACGGTCTTCAACTCGCTGCACTGTGAGAAGGCATCCATGCCGATTGACCGGAGGTGCTCACCACAATCAACGGTCTCAAGAACAGAACAATTTTCAAAGGCAAACATGCCGACTGACTCCACCCCGCTGCCCATCGACACGCTCTCCAGGCTACCGCAGCCCACAAAGCAGTAATCGGGGATGTGCTTGACGCTGGCGGGAATCGCCAGATGGGTGAGAACCTCGCCATTGAGCACCAGTCGGGAACGCTCCCAACCGTAGGTAGAATTCAGGGGCGAAGCGTTCTTTCCTTCAAACTCAATCCCCAACCAGGCCTCCAGATCGCTGATGTTGACCGTGGTAACAACACCGCTGCCAAACGCATCGTAGCCGAACTTCTTGATCGTGGGCGGTACGGTCACCGTCTGGATGCTCGCACAAGCATGGAATGCATCGGGATTGACCACCGTCACCGTATCGGGTATCACGAGATGGGTCACCAGTTGCCCGTCACTGTAGAGAGCGGCATTTTGCAACGGATTGGCATCATAATCCTCAAAGTGGATCTGGAACCACAAGTTCACGTCGGGGATGGTCACCTGCTGAATGTGTGAGCCACTGCCATAAAACGAGTTGCCGAAGGCCTGCTTCTCAATCCACAGGAGGCCATCACTCAGGAGGAAGCGGGCCAAACTCGAGCATCCGTCAAAGGCCTGCTGGCAGATTATCTCCACACCATGACCCAGGGTGACACTGCTGAGCGAGTCGCAGCACTGGAATGCACCTTGGCCTATAATCTTGACTCTGTCTCCGGTGAAGACCTGCCTCAGTCCATGACAATAGGCAAAGGCGTATGAGCCGATGCTATCGACCTGCTCGGGCACATGGAGATCGACCACTTCGGCCCCATCGAGATAGAGGTGATGGCCCCAACTCAAGGGATTGGCATACAGGTTGTGGAATTTTATTCTACACCAGGCCGCCAGGTCATGGATATGGATCCGCTTGAGTCCGTCGCACTGGTAGAAGGCATTGTCACCCATCGAGGTGATGGTGGCGGGAATATCGACCTCGGCAATGTTCGACCGGGCCATGAAGACCTGGGAACCGATGCCGGTGACCGTGTATTGCTCGCCATCGACGGTGATGGTCGTGGGAATGACCATTTTTCCGTCCGGGATGGTCGAGAAGACGGCTGCCAGTTCCACGTCATGGTCTTTCAGGTGGGCAAACAACATCCCGTCCTGCTCAAAGTCGCAGTTCATCGCCGACACGTTGCCGAAACGCTTCCAGATCGCATGAGCCTTATAGGCCTCGATCGAACCCTCGCGTACTCGCAGATTAGTGTAGTAGCCGTAGCAGGTGAACACGTCGGCCGATTCCAGTTCGGGAGGCTCGACGGCCATGCAGAAGAGATTCTGGAGAGAGAGGTTATAGAACGCGCGGTTACCGATGTGGCTGACGGTCTTGGGGATGACAACGTGTCGAAACTGCGTCACGTCTTCAAACGCCCGCGCACCGATGGCCGTGACACCCTCGGGAATCATCAGCAACCGGCCAACCTCGCCGTTGATCGACAGCTTGTGGTCGCTGGCGGGATTGGCCCCGCTGGCAAACGCGATACCGCACCAGGCGGCCAGGTCATGGATCCGCACCTCACGGATGGCGTTACAAGCCCTGAAAGCATCCTCGCCGATGGCGGTGATGGTGGGCGGGATGTCAACGACAGTGATGCCCTGCCGCCAGTAGAACGCGTGGTTGCCGATGGCAGTCACGGTATATTTCACCCCGTCGTGGGTAACCTCACTGGGAATCACCAGCATCGTGTCAAGGCTGGATAGCCCCACGTAGGAGAGTTGCACGCGATCGGCACCCAGGCGATAATACAGGGCTCCGTCCTGCTCAAAATCGACATTCACGGGAAGGGTCTTGTAGAAGTTGTGCCACTTTGCATCGCCCTTGTAAGCCTCGAGTGAGGCCTCGGGAACGCGCACGAAGGTATCAAACCACTCCTTGACGGTGAACGACGAGAGGTCGGGCATTGCTGGAGGTGTTGCTGCCAGGCAGACAATGTCTACCAGTGAAGTCCCGGCAAAGGCTTGCTTGCCGATGGCGGTCAATGTGGGCTCAAACTTCACGCTCACCAGCCCGGTGGCGTTGTAGAAGGCATAGTCATTGATAGTCGTGCAGCCCGGCGGCACGACAAGGTCAACCACTTCCCGTTCATCGACAAACAGGTGACGGGCCAGCGACAAGGGATTGGCGGCCGTGTCGGCAAACTGGATACGGCACCACGCGTCGATCGAGGCGGCATCCACCCGGCCAAGGTTGTCGCACGCGGCAAAGGCCCCGCTGCCCATCGCCGTCAACGACTGCGGCACGGTCACCCGCGCCAGCGACTTGACATGGGAGAAGGCATAATTCCCCACGGTCTGCACCCCGTCGGGAATGACCAGATGGGTCAGTTGCTGCCCTGCGAGATACAAGTCGGCACCATAGGCCAGCGGTGTGGCATACTCGTTGCCGAACTGCAGGCCTAACCACGAGGCAAGGTCGGCGGCATCAACGCGGCCCATGCCCGTGCAGCCCTGGAAGGCGTTTACGCCGATGGACTTGAGCGCCGCGGGGAGCATGATGGCCGCCAGGCCGCTGCAACCCTTGAATGCCGCGTCACCGATGCGGCTCACACCAGCGGGCACCGTCATGGCCGTCAGCGATGAACAGCCGTTGAAGGCATCGTTGCCGATGGTGGTCACGCCGGCAGGTATCTCGATGCTCGCGAGGCGGGAACAGCCTGCAAACAGGTTATTGTTGATAGTGGTCAGCCCCGAGGGCAACACAACAGTCGTCAAGGATGAGCAACCGGCAAAAAAGCCGTTGCCCAGCGTCTTGATGCCGTCGGGAATCTCGATGCTTGTCAATGAGGTACAACCGTTAAACGCCTGGGAGCCGATTGCGGTGACCGTCGAGGGGATATTCACGCTCTCGAGTGCCGCACAGCCATCAAAAGCCCGCGCCCCGATGCTGGTCACCGACTCGGGAATCGTCACGGCCTGCAACCCGGTGCTGCCGGTAAAGGCCATCGTCCCGATTCCGGTCACGTCATAGAATGTCCCCAGGTTGTTCACCCGGGCTGGAATATTGACTACGCCACGGTAGGAATCATACTGCGAGGTGCCGTAGGTCACCATCACCGTTTGGTCGGACGTCTTGGAATAATAGATGCCGTCAACCGAGAATTCATACACAAATTCGTCATCGGGATGCACTCCGACGAGCATCTGCTGGTTGTCGTTATAGACACTGAAGGAGCCCAGGGCAAAATAGCCGTCCATGCTGCCGTTCCAGCCCCAGTTGATGTGATACTTGCTGCCGTCGGTGCCATCGATGACAAAACTGTGCACCTGCCCGTTGCCCGAGCCGGTGTACAGGACAGGACGGCCGGCCTGCAAGTCCCTGTCCATCATCGCCATCCAGTCGTTGTCACTATAGTTGATGCGGGTAACGCACTCGGCATCAGAACTGTAGCCAAACAACTTCATCGCGTTCAGCTCATCGACGATCCACGCACCGCTGCCGGCGATGCCATAGTCCGTCTTGGCAGCCTGGCCGCAATAGCGCATCAGCGTCGCCACGGCCACGGCCTCACGCTCGCTGTAGCCGCCTTCGGGATACCGGTCCAGCATGTTGTTCCAGTCCAGCACCGCCAGCTGCAGCGCCGGCACCTCGATCTTGTTGGTCGTAGTTCGGTAACCCTCCAGGGCAGGAGCCTCGGGCGGATAATGCCAGTAGCGCATCACCTGGGCCATCGAGGTGGCCACACAGCCCGTGACACAGGGTTTGCCGTCGATGGTGGGGCTCTGGTTACGGTAGGGCGTGTATTGTCCCCAGCGGCTGGACAGCATCGGCTCGATGACGGTCGCGCCAGTGGCATCGGCACGGCGGGCGGGTGCCTCATCGGGATGGAGTTGCAGGTATTCGGCCCGGGCCTTGTACTGGTCAAGCAACCACCTGGTGTTCTCGGGAATATCGCCCAGGTCAATGGCCCGGTCGCCATAGGCCAACACCGGGTCTCCGCTGCGGTCGTCACCGGCCACGATGACAAATCCGTTGCCATCGCTGGCATTGAACACATAGTAGTCCACCAGACCGTCGTCGATAGATGATTTCTCAACATGGTACAGATTCAGTTCGCCGCGGGCGGCCTTGAAGGAGTCGCCCTGACGCGAGGCCACGACCTGACGCGCGATAGCCAGGGCGGCATCGCTGTCGATGGGCCCAGCCAGCGACACGAGAGGCATCATCTGTAATGCTGCCGCCAGTGTAGCCAGTATTTGCTTGAAGTGTGTCATCATCCTCTAGGTAGCTTATCGCTTACTCAGCACTCAATATCTCGTCGATGATCGCGTTGACATCGGCGATATTGATTTCGCCGTCATGGTTCACGTCCATCCTGGCAGCCTTGGCATCGCCCACGATACTGGCGATGACGGCATTGACGTCGGCAAGATTGACCTCGCCGTCACCGTTCACGTCATAGCTCCATGCCATGTAGCGGAAGCTGGCGATCTGCTTGTCGGCATTGACGCGCATCTTGGTGATGGGTTTGTTCATGTAGCCGCCAGCATAGACCGTGGCGGCTGGCGTGGAATAGTTGGTCAGCGAGTCCAGGCCGTCCAGGGGCCACGTGTCACGGTAGTTATTGAAGCCGCTGAGTTTGTTATCGGCGGGAATGATCGTCATGTGGGGGTGGGAGGAAATATTATTGGGCGTGTTGTTGTCCCAGATGGCCTGGACATAGTCCACATGCAGGATGAGAATGCCCTCGGAGGGAAGATAAGCATCCCAGCCCGAATTGACGCGGTAGACCAGTAGGTAGTACTCGTCGGGGTTGGCATCATTGGTGACCTTGACGGCGGTGCCCTCGTCGGTATTGAGCGGCCGCAGGTTGTAGCGGGTGTTCTCCACCGGGTCGATGAGGTCCATCCAGCCCATGAAGTGCCGCTCATAGGAGGTATAACCCACTGGCGTGTTGCCGTTGTCGAGGTAGCAGCCGTTGTCCATGATGTCCCAGTTGCTCATGCCATAGGCACTGGCGCCGTTGGTAGGATAGAAGTCGGGCAGACCCAGACAGTGACCAAACTCGTGGCAGAAGGTGCCCACACCGTCGATCGTAGTGCTGCTGTTGCTGCTGCCCTCCAGCTCGTTGAAAACGGCATACTTGTTGATGGTCACGCCGTTGAGCTGGAACGGGCCTGTCGTGCTGCATCCCCAGTCAAATGACTCCTGCATATCCCACTGGCAGGGCCACACACACTCGGGTACCGTGCGCCAGGCCTGGGCCTCGCCCACACCGGCATAGAGCACGACCACGACATCGACAATGCCGTCGCCGTCGTTGTCATAGTCCGAGAAGTCCACGCGGTCGGCAACGCCGTTGCAGGCCTGATAGATCATCGTGCCCAGCTGGGCATCAACCTCGGTGCCATAGATGCGCACGTTGGCACCGTAGTAGGCCCTGCTCTCGGGCAGGTTTACCGGCCCCAGGATTTCAAACCGTGGCGAAAACTTGCCGCGCGACTGTGACTCAAAGTAGTGCAGACTGCTGTATTCCTTCTGGTTGAACTGGTTCTCGAAGGTCGCCACCGGATCCTCATGGATGAACTGGTAGTCGGTGTAATTGACCAGGATGACGGGAATGCGCGGGGAGCCCATCGTGGGCACCTGGGGAGAGGTGTTCTCGTCGGCGCGGCGCGGCATGCGGCGCACTCCGGCGGTGAGGGTCATCTGGTCACGATAGGCCACGACAAAGGCTTGCTCCTCGATGCCGCGATGGCCGGCATCATGGGCTCGCACGTCGCTCAACGCGCCGCCCGCCGTGTAGCAGTAGTCGCCATTGGAGGCGCGGGCGACCGTCAGGCCGTCCATCGTCATCAGCGAGTGGACAAACTCGCCACCGCGCATCACCAGCGTCACGGTCGTGCCGTCGCTCTGCACGTGGGTAAAGGGAACGGGCTTGGCGGGAGCCGCCAGGGCCATGCCGCAGGTCATCACCGCGGCGACAATCGTCAGTAATATCTTTTTCATCATTTCTTGTTTTTATCTGTTTCCTCGGTCACATATTGCTGCATCGACTGCTTCCAGTCCAGATCGGCCTCGTTGTCGATAAAGTCGTCAATCCTCCACGCGCCGTCTTCCTTGACCATCTTCAGGGTCACCGGCTTGGCCGTGTCAAAGTTGTGCAACTTGAGTTCCACGACTGCCTCGCTGCCTGTACAGGCCTGCACCTTCACGTCACTGATCGACAGTTGATGCCAGTCCTGGCCCATGATCCAGAAATCGGCCTCCCAATAGCCCTGCCCGTCGTTCACGCTGTCAATCTCGTCGATCTGGCGCATCAGACGTCGCCACTCGCTGCTGCAGTAATTGTCGATAAACTCTTGCATGTGGCCCATGGCTCCGGGATCATCATCCAGCTGGTCCAGGTTGCGCAGCGAGTCCTCGCGGTTATACTCCTTGAACACCGTGCCATAGATTTCCTCCACGCGCTCAGTCACTTCCTGCACGTCAGTCGGTTGATTCTCAGCCGTCTGGACAGTCTTCTCGGTGCTGCCGCCATTGCTTTGGCATCCGCCCAGGGCAAGTGCCGCAGCCAGCATCAATATCCAATGCTTCATCATTGTGCAATATTTACTGTTTCTAGTGATAATAACTTGCAAAGATACGAAGTAAAAACCAAAAACCAAAACTGACAGCCAAAAACCAGCCAATGAGAAAGAAAATTCATTACCTTTGCAGCATTATGCTCAAGTTTGTTGCCATCATATTGAGTGGAATGGCTGTCGGTTTCCTGTTGCGGAAACGGCAGTTGCGGGTGGTGCCCAACCTGGTGACGGTGCTCATCTGGCTGCTGCTGTTCTTCCTCGGTGTCGAGGTGGGCGAGAATCCGCAGGTCATCGGCGGCATCACCACCCTGGGGCTGGAAGCCTTGTGGCTGTCGATCGCCGGGCTGATGGGAACGATACTTTTCTCTTGGGCACTATGGCGCTGGGTAAGAGGCAAGAAAGGAGGCAGGTCATGAAAGGGAGTCTGATCATCGTGGGCTTTTTTATCCTCGGCATCGTCTGCGGCGTGATGCACTGGCTTCCCGACCTCAATGCCTTTGGCAATGTCAGTTTCTGGACTCTGTATGCCCTATTGTTCTGTGTGGGCATCACCGTGGGCAATAATACTACCCTGCTGAAATCCTTCACAAAAATCGATCCTCGCCTGATGCTGTTGCCACTGATGACCATCATCGGCACCCTGGCTGCCACTGCCGTGGCCTCACTGGGGATGCCTCATCGCAGCCTCACTGACTGTCTGGCCGTGGGATCGGGCTTTGGCTACTATTCCTTGTCAAGCATCCTCATCACGCAGTATCGCGGCCCCGAGCTGGGCACTATCGCCCTGCTGGCCAACATCATCCGCGAGGTCATCACCCTGCTGGGCGCGCCGCTGATGGTGAAGTACTTCGGTCCGCTGGCGCCCATCTCCTCGGGCGGCGCGACGACCATGGACACGACACTGCCCATCATCACCCGCACCAGCGGTCAGGACTTTGTCATCCTCTCGTTGTTCCACGGCTTCCTGGTGGATTTCTCGGTTCCATTCCTCGTCACCTTCTTCTCAACGCTGTAAAATCAGGAAACGACTTATCATCACGGGATAAATAGCCATCCCGAGCCAATTTCAGGTCAACACTCCAGAATCACATCAGCCTACTTTGATAACGTCCTTCTGGGCCGTGACATAGGGGAAATATTTCCTCATCACCGGTATCATGAAATGACATGCCACCATGGTCAGCAAGAACACCGTCAGCCGAACATAGACATCAGGCATAACGTCCTTAAAAACAAGCATGAGCAACATCTTGATGGGGAAATGCGTGCACAGGATGATAATCGAGTAGCGTCCCCAATAGGACACCAGGGGCAAGTGCTTGATGATCTTGGAAATCAGCAAAATCATAATCGTGCCCGAGATGCCGCACAAGTAGGCCGGCCCCACACTGGTGAGCGTGAAATTGTTATATACCCAGCCAAAGGGAGCTGCTGCCAGCCAGATGATCAAGGCACATGCGATGATAATCGGCACATCAACCTTCAGATTTACCGGAGTGCGCAGGAAGGGCGTCTTGCGGTTCAGCCACCAGCCAAAAACAAAGAGCGGCAGTGCCGACAATGCCGTATCGACAAACAGCATCAGGCGTACATGAGACAGTCCCAGCGACACGCCCACGATACCGGCCAGCAGCGACAAGGCAATCACCACTGGAGTCTGATATTTCTTGGAAATAAGCCCTCCCAGCCACTGGATCACATAGAAAATGATATTAATCTCGAACAGACAAAGCAGGAACCAGATGGGTAAATTGAAGATCACTTCCCTTCTCTTCAGCAGGAAGAGAATTGCCGACTTGTGCGTAACCAAGTCATGCGGAATGACGCTGGTGAACATCAAGAAGAACACAAAGGGGATCAGCAATTTATTGGTCTTGCGCTTCAGGAAACCGATGAAGTTCTCATACTGCTTGAAAAACAGGCCCGACAAGATAAAGTACAACGGCATTCTGAAGGATGAAATCTGCACAGCCAACGGGTGTTTATTGGTCACGTGATACAACACCACCAGTGTGATACAGATGCCTTTGGCCAGGTCAATCCATGCGATTCTCGATTTCTGCGTGCTTGGTGTCATTGTTAATGATACTTCTAGGGTTCGTTATCGTTGAGGTTAAACATACTTGAGGATTTCTTCACTGGGCGCACACGTCTCGCGGGAACTCGTCGATCTGCTTCATGCGCTTGAGTATCGTCTTGTGCATCTTCTTCATCCGGGTGGTCGGGTGGCCGCTGTCGCGCACACGCGGATTGGGCAACGACACGGCAATATAAGCACTCTGGGACTTGGTCAACTTGTCGGGAGTGGTATCAAAGTTGATGCGTGCCACAGCATCGGCGCCATAGATGCCGTCACCCATCTCGATAGAGTTGAGATAGACCTCCATGATGCGCTCCTTGCCCCAGAAGGCTTCGATCAGGAACGTGAAATAGGCCTCCAGGCCCTTGCGCACCCAGGACCGCTTCTGCCACAGGAAGACGTTGCGAGCCGTCTGCTGGCTGATGGTGCTCGCGCCGCGCTGCCGCTTGCCCTCCTGTGCCTCGATCTGCGCCTTCTGGATCTGCTCCAGGTCAAATCCCTTGTGCTTCAGGAACAGGTTGTCCTCACTGGCCATGACAGCCTGGGGCAGGTTGTGGTTGATGCGCTCCAGCGGCACCCAGCGGTGGTTGATCTCGGGGGTCTTGCCGTCGATCATCGCCTCAGCACAGCGGATGAGCATCAACGGCGTGATATAGACGGGGATATACTTCAATATCACCACCGACAGTATCGTCGAGGTGAAGAAGAAGATCAACAGGTTGCGCACCCAGCGTGTTATCGTTTTCATTGTCGTTTCGCCTTTATCAGTGTTTATCAATGCCGTGTACCGGAGGCACAATCGGGGCACAGGCCCTTCAGGACGTAGTTGATGCTGTGGACCTGGAAGTTGCCCGGCAGGGTCACCAGCGGCACGTGGGTCGTCTGCAGGCAGAAGGTGCGCCCGCACTGTTCACAGTTGAAGTGGGCGTGCATGTGGTCGATGGTGCCGTCGTCCTCACCGCAGTGACAATCGGGGCTGCACACGGCATACTTGAACATGCCCGTGCCGTCGTCGATGGCATGGATGAGGTGATGGGTCAAGAACAGGGTTATCGTGCGATAGATGGTCGATTTATCCACCGTGTCCAGTTCATCCTCCAGGCTCTGCAGCGAGAAGGCCTCGTCGTGGGCCATCATCGTGCGCAGCAACAGGATGCGGATGGCCGTCGGTTTCACCTCGTGAGCCTCCAGCCGTTCAATATATCTACTCTCGTCCCTCATCATGTTTCACATCATTTTCTCAATATCCGGGATTCTGCGCGCTGCCGCAGGCGGTGAGCGTCTCGCCGGGAATGGGGAATACCAGGGTGTAACCGTGGCGGTCAGCTTCGGTCTGCGGACGGTCGGTATAGGGACGCGTGAACAGCCCGTAACGGATCAGGTCGTTACGGCGCCAACCCTCCCAGGCGAGTTCCAGCATTCGCTCCTCCAGCACTCGGTCGAGCGTGGCAACGCGAGATTCCATGTGGGAGCGTCCGCGCACTTGGTTGAGCAACGCATCGGCCTCGGCTCCGGCACGGCCGTCACGCAGCATTGCCTCGCACTGCATCAGCAGCACGTCGGCCAGGCGGAACAGCACGATGTCATTGCGGCGCAACTGGCCGTCACTCATGGCTGCCAGGTCGATTTCATACTTGTGCATCCTGGCACCTGCCGTCTTTTCAAACGGGTCATTGGAGAGATCCAGCTTCACTGCCAGCGGATAATAGACCAGCGGCGAACCGTCATCGAGCGAAATGGCCTTGAACGACGTCTCATGATAGACCTCGTCACAATAGTAGGTCAGTCCCAAGCGGTAATCGGCCTCGTCGGTACCATACCCGAAGGTCCTCATCGCCTCGATGGTGGCACACGGGCCGTTCTCGCCGTTCAGCCCCAGCGCACCCGCATGGTTGTAGTGCAGCGAGCGGAACTGATAGACGAAGCGGTTGGAGTAGTTGTAGATGTCCATCGGGATGGTGAAGATGAGCTCGGGCGACTCCTCGTTGTTGATGCTGAAGTTTTCCTCAAATTCGTCGGCCAACCGATAACCGACATCCTGGATTTTCATGCAGTAGGTTTCAACAGCCTGCCACGTGTTCAGTTGTTCGCCGTCCACGTTCCACTTCATGGCCGAGGCATCGGGGTGCTGGTCGTCGGTCCAGTCATCGTCGGCATACACCTCGGCGTTCAGCAACACCTTGGCCAGCAGGAACTGGACAACAGGGCGCGTCATGCGGCCATAATACTCGCCCAAGCGCGGGCTGTGCTCATTGAGCAGGTCATACTCAACCGCCTGCAACTCATCGACGATGTGCCTGAATGCCGCCGAGCGGCCTTGCAACTTCATTTCCTGCACCGTGGGGCTGGACGTGGTGAACAAGGGAACGCGGCCATACAGGTCCATCGCATAGAACAGAAACATCGCGCGCAGGGCGCGGGCCTCGGCCCGCAATTCGACAACGTCCTCGCCGGGGTGGGTGGCCGCAAAAGCGTCAATCCGCTCCAGTGCCCGGTTGCATGCCAGCACCTGCTTGAACAGGTAGTTCCACGTGTCGCCCGTGAAGTCCACATTGCCGAAGCGGTGCAGGAACAGGTTCTGCCAGATGCCACCGTCATACCAGTCGGCTCCACGAGTCGGTATTATGGCCTCGTCGGTCGAGAAGGTATTCAAGTCATACACGCCGCGCGCCGTGCCTTGCAGGCCCTGATTGTCGCTACTGCCGCCGATGCCGCGATAGATGGTTCCCAGGGCGTTGAGGCGCAGGTCACTCAAGGTCGAGTAGGCCTCGTCGGCCGAGATGCGGTCGGTGGGATTGTCTTCCAGGAACTTTTCACATGCGCCAAGCGCCATCGTGACCGCCAGCAGAATCAAAACATGGATGATATCTCGTTTCATAGCCGTTTTCATTTTAGAATGTGATATTAACGCCCAGATAATAGGAACGGGTGACGGGATAGATGTTCTTATCATCGACGCCCAGCGTCCCGCTCACCGACGAACTGTTGATCATGGGCGTCAGGCCCGAGTAGCCGGTGATGGTGCCCAGGTCATCAACGGTCAACGACAGGCGCAGGCGGCTGATGGTGCGCTGCACCTTGGCGTTCAGGGGAACGTTCCAGCCCAGTGTCAAGTAGTCAAAATCGACATAATCGCCGCGCTCCAGCCAGTAGTCGGTCGCCGTCTGGTCCTTGATGTTGCGCTCCGGGGCCGCGGCCAGGACGTTGTAGCCAGGCAGGGAGTTCATGTTCATGTAGGTGAGTGCCGTGCCGTTATAGATTTTGTGGCCGAAGGCTCCATTGACCTGCAACGTGACATCCCACTGCTTGAAGCGGAAGTTGATGTTGCTGCCCAGCAACACCTTGGGCATCGCCTGGCCGCAGACGCGGCGGTCCTTGCCATTGGCGATGTTGATGTCGCCCGAGCCGTCCAGGTCGGCGATGTCATACACATATCCGCCCTGACCGTCACTCTTGAGGCCCGTGCAGTGCGGCAGATAGAACACGCCCAGGGGCTGCCCCACCATCTGATAGACGATGTGGTTGTTGCCACCATGGAAGCCTGCACCGTTCAGGTTCACCAGATCGACCTCACCGGGTGCCTCCAGCCAGTAGTCCTTGTAGTAGCCGCTCAGCGACAGCAGTTTATTGGACTGGTAGGCCACATTGGCATTGATATTGAGCTCCATGTCGCGCGTGGCCAGCGGCGTGACACCCAGGGCCACCTCGACACCACTGTTGCGCATCGAGCCCAGGTTGTCCAGCAACTTGTTGTAGCTGAAGGGCGGCACGCCCACGTTATAGAGATAGAGCATATCGGTCGTCTTGGAGGTATAGAAGTCCAGCGAGGCGATGATGCGGTTGCCCAGGAAGGCCGTCTTCAACCCCGTGTTGAAACTGCGCTTGACTTCCCACTTGAGATCGGGATTGGCGTTGCGCAACTCATCAAATGTCACTGCCAGGCTCTGTCCGCCGGGGACGATACCGGCCGGTGTGAGCAGGTTCTGGGCCATGTAGCTGTCCACCCCACCCTGGTTACCCGCCAGACCATAACCGATGCTCCACTCCAGGTTATCGAGCC
>JAFTFA010000017.1 GCA_017449785.1 Muribaculaceae bacterium
GTGGAACGAGGGCAGGCAATGCAGGAAGATGGCGTCGGGGTTGGCATTGGCCATCACGGCGACGTTCACCTGATAGGGGCTGAGCAGCTTGATGCGCTGTTCCCAGATCTCGTCGGGCTCACCCATCGATACCCAGATGTCGGTATAGATGACGTCAGCGTTCTTGGTGCCCTTCTTCACGTCGTCGGTCAGCGTGATGGTGCAACCGTTCTCCTTGGCAATCTCCTTGCAGGTCTTGACGAGCTTGGCGTCGGGCATGTTGTCCTTGGGACCGCAGGCAACGAAGTTGATACCCAGCTTGGCCGATACGACCATCAGCGAGTTGGCGACATTGTTGCGGGCATCACCCATGAACACCATGGTCAGACCCTTATAGCGACCGAAGTTCTCCTCGATGGTGAGGACATCGGCAAGCATCTGGGTGGGGTGGAAGTCGGTGGTCAGACCATTCCACACGGGAACGCCAGCGTGCATGGCGAGGTCTTCCACGATCTGCTGGTCAAAGCCGCGGTACTCGATACCGTCAAACATGCGACCCAGCACCTTGGCGGTGTCCTCGAGAGACTCCTTCTTGCCCATCTGTGATGAACCGGGATCGAGGTAGGTAACGCCCATACCCAGGTCGTTGCCTGCTACCTCAAACGAGCAGCGCGTTCTTGTCGAGGTATTCTCGAACAACAGCACGATGTTCTTGCCGGCAAGATACTTGTGGGGAGTTCCGGCGCGTTTCATGCGCTTGAAATCCTTAGCAAGCTCGAGTAAATACTGAATCTCCTCGGTGGTGAAATCGAGTAACTTCAAGAAACTTCTTCCTGATAAACTTCTAGGCATAATAGTAAATTGTTTTAGTTAAGGTGAATATTATTTATATATAATGTATTAAAGATAGTTCAATAACCCATTGGACCGAAGTCCCGGCGGCGCGGATGCATACTTGGGTGCCCATATGCGCCCTGTCCACATCCCGTTGCCGTCAAGGCGCGGGAGCCGATCAGTCCCTCCACAGCGGCATGCTCATGCAGCGGGGCCCTCCACGACCGCGAGACAACTCGCTGCTGGGAATCTCGAGCACCATGATGCCCTCTTCACGCAGGATGGCGTTGGTCACATTGTTGCGCTCATACACGATGACAACGCCCGGGGCGATGCACAGCGTGTTGCTGCCGTCGTTCCACTGCTCGCGTTCGGCAGTGATCAGGTCGCCGCCGCCACACTTGATGAGCTTGACGTGCTCCAGCCCCAGCGACTCGGCCAGGATTTCCTCGAGTGTCTCCTCCTTGCGCTCCAGCTTGATGTCGTCGCCCTCGCCACGCGTGAGCTTGAAGACCTCCAGCGGCCCCAGGATGCCGGGATGCACGGTGAACTTGTCGTGGTCAATCTGGGTGAACACGGTGTCCAGGTGCATGAAGGCACGCGTCTCGGGGATGTGGATGGCCAGCACGGTGTCGATGGCGGCCCCTGAGTTGTTGAAGATATTCTTGGCAATCAGCTCGATGCCGTCGGGCTCGGTGCGCTGACTGATGCCGATGGCGAGTGTGTGCTCGTTCAGGTTCAGGATGTCACCGCCCTCGATGCGGTAGGGCAGGTCGCGGTCATAGTAGTGCTCCACGTCCTTGAAGTCGGGGTGATACTTGAAGATGTAGTCCCCGTAGATGGTCTCCCGGCAACGAGTGACCGAGAACATCCGGTTGATGCTCACGCCCGTGCCGATGCAGGCAAACGGGTCGCGCGTGAAGTACAGGTTGGGCATCGGCTTGACCACAAAGCGGCTGTCGCCCTTCACCTGGTCCACCAGCGAATTCTTCACCTGCTGCGGGTCGCGGGGCAGATCTTGCAGATAGATGCCCTCCATGGTCTTGAGCACCAGCTCCTTGCTCGAGCGTATGCCGTTCAGGTAATTGTAGATGATGTCGTGGTATTTGGTCGCACCGATGCCTGCCTCCTCGATGAACTGGCGCAGGAACTTCTCCCTGATCTCGGTGCTCAAGTCGAGCACCTCGGCCATCAGGTCCTCCAGGTACACCACCTCGACGCCGTTATCACGCAACACCTGCGAGAAGGCATCATGTTCCTCCTCGGCCACTTTGAGATAGGGAATATCGTCAAACAGCAGTTCCTCAAGCGTGTTGGGTGTCAAGTTGAGCAGTTCACGTCCCGGACGGTGCAACAAAACCTTCTTCAACGGTTTTATCTCACTTGTAACATGAATACCTTTCATGACATTGGAAATTATTTCGTTCTTGTTTATGATAATGGATGTATTTATAATATGGGTACAAAGGTAAGCAATTTCCCTCAACCCCACATCATTTTTTACATCTTTTTATTAACACCGATAGCCCTGTAGCCATTCGCCACCATCTCCAGCGACATTTCATGCCCGCTCACCGAGCCGCAA
>JAFTFA010000247.1 GCA_017449785.1 Muribaculaceae bacterium
ACCGTTGCCGGTCGTTACCAGGTTCGTCCCATTGCCGACGACTACCAGACCCTGCACGTGGGCGTGAGCGCACGCTTTGCCCACCTGGGTGGCGGTGAGGTTTACAACAACGTCCTGAAGAAGAGCCTCCACCTGGGCCAGTCGCTGGAGACCTTCGTCGATGAGGATGAGCAGTTTGTCAACGCCGACCTCGACTGGGCCAACAACGTGGTCAACGTCGGTGCCGAAGCTCTCTACAAGAACAACAAGTTCTTTGCCCGCGGTGAGTTCTTCTACAAGCATGTCACCAAGAAGCGCGACAGCTATTCGCTCTTCATCGATGCCCAGAACAACATCGACGGCTGGGGCGACATCGAGTGGTGGGAGAACGCCAACAAGCTGAAGAACAACAACTTCATCGGTGGCTATGTCGAGGCTGGCTTCCAGATCCTGGGCAACGGCTACAAGTACAACTACCAGGAGGGTCTGCTCGGCGGTCTCGATGGCAAGTCGCTCGAGATCGTGGCTCGCTACAACTACACCGGCCTGAACAACCTCACCGACGGCGAGTACTACAACGCTGGCCGTGGCCACTTCTATGCCAACGGTTACATGGAGGACTGGCCCGGTACCGGCGCTACCAGCGTTGGCGGTGGTGACGTCCACAGCGTGACCCTGGGTTTGAACTACAGCTTCAACCGCTACGTGCTCTGCATGCTTGACTACACCTGGAACAAGATCGACAAGCCCTTCTTGCCCAACGACAAGAACGTTCACGTAGCACAAGCCCGCGTGCAGTTCACTTTCTAAAAAAGAAAATTGACATCTGATTACCATTCAGCATATTCTTATGTAATATTTTAGAATCAATTTTTTTCCTATCAATCAAATTCCGCCGCGCCCGTGAGGGGTCCGGCGGAATTTTCTTTTGGCAATGATATAGATGTTGGCCCATTGGTGGAATTAAGTGGGTGTTGCAAATCTCGACGCGGCTTTTTCCTGACTTCGTCATTGCATACCCCAAAATTCGTCGGTGAACAACGGAGCGATGCGCTGGTGCCTTCTCATGGGCATGGTTCGTGTCACTTTTTTCCCATTGGGCATCCTGATGGTGATGGTCGTTACGGACTTTGCCATGTCGAGCACCTTGTCAATGCTCATGCCGATATTCGCTCTCTTGAGCAACCTTTCCAACTCCTTATATAACTTCAGAGCCACAAAGCAGATGCAGATGTGTGCCTCGATACGCCGTCGTGTGAAGTGGAACATGGGACGTATCTCTATCTTTGACTTGGCGATGCGGAAGGCTTTCTCCACATTCCAGAGGTTGTGGTATGCCGTGAAGACCTCATCTGTGGGGATATCAGTATTGGTCAGGTAGCCCTTGAGGCCGTCCCATTGGGCATCCTGTATGATCCTGTCGCGGTTGATCTCGATTCTGGTGTTACCTGTCATGTCCAGGAACTTGTTGTAGCCTCTGCGGTTGATGTTCTCCTTGGTTAGCTGGCCTGTGCGGAACTTCTTCTCCAGTTTCTTGACGCCTTTGTCCCGGTTATGGGCGTCTTTTCTGGCGCGATCGTCGCTGTATCCGATCAACAGCCTGCGCCCGCGACCCTTGTCTATCTCATGCATCCGCCCGCTCACTTTGACCAGCGACAGTATCTGCCGCCTGATGTCCTCCGGCTCGTTCTTGATGCGGGCTCCGATGATGTACTTGTAGCCCTCATGCTCCAACTCGGCAATGTTGGCGCTGTTCATCAGTCCCGAGTCGGCCACCACGATGAAGCCGCCAAGGTCGTATCGCCGCACGAACTCGTTGATTACGGGCAGCATGGTGTGCCCTTCGTACTTGCTCCCTTCATGGATGCAATAGGCCAGCGGATAACCGTCAAGACTCACCAGCAGGCCCAGGATGATCTGCGGATTGCTGTGACGGCCTTCCTTGGAGAAGCCCGTTCTGCGCAGCTCGTCCTCATGGTCGGTTTCGAAGTAGAGCGTGGTCACGTCATAGAACATCACCCCTATGTGGCCGCCAAGCACTTCCATCGTATGCCTCACGCTGATGTCCTGCACAAGATACTTGTGGCGGTCGTTCAGCTTGTCCAGATAGCGGTATATCTTCGACAGGTCAACATCATCGTCAAAGTGGTTCTTCAGATACTCCACCGTCGCGGCTTTGCTTGCAGGGTAGGACAATCGGCTTAGCACCAACTGGCGGAACACCTTGTCCCTGATTTGGTTGAAGCCGACCAGGTCAAACACGCGGTCCAAGATCAGTTCGCATCCGTTGAGCTGCACATTCTCGATACGGTCGAAGATGTCGTCCTCCATGGCCGCTTCTGCACGGCGGTGCCTCTCCTTTGAGCCGTCAAAGTCGATTGTCGGGTTCGTCCGTTCCTGCTGCTCGGCTATCCACGCATGGCCACGCTGCACAAGTACCGACACCTCATCCTCATCTGATGACACACCCATCGTGGCCAGACGTTTGAACTTGCCTCTGTTCTTCACGCCAACGATGACGCTAATGCTGCCCGAGCGGTTCTTGATTTTCTTGATATGCATTGTTAAAAAACCTTTCGCATACCCCAAAATCAGGGTATGTAAAGTTACAACAAATTGTTTATCAAGCAATTATTTTTTAACACCGAAAACGGTGACGAAGTCAGGGGGTCCGGCGGAATTTTCTTTTGGCAATGATATAGATGTTGGCCCATTGGTGGAATTAAGTGGGTGTTGCAAATCTCGACGCGGCTTTTTAAATCGGCCTTACGGCCGAGAAATTAAATAAAAATTTGTATAATAATTTTATTTATAATTTAGTTGAATTTCTCGCGCTGCGCGCGATTCAATGTGTGACTGAAGCATCATGACACAGCACGAGGCACGACCCTCGTTGATGGATCGTGCCTCGCTTGGACTTGGACGGTAATCCTGATGCAGTACCGCTGTGTTCTTTACTTGATCACCTTGGCAGCGCGGGTGGTGCCGTCGCTGTAGGTGGTCACCGCGATGGTCAGACCGCTGGGCTGGGCCATCTCCTGACCGGCCATGTTGTAGTAGCGCACGCCCGTCACGGTCTTGCCGGCGGCGATCTCGTCAACGGCAGTGTGGGGATAGACGTTCAGGTACACGATGTCCGACTTGTTGGTGATGCCGTCAACGGTGTAGGTCAGCTGCATGCCGATGCGCCAGGTGAACATCGGGTTGTCACCCTCGTTGGTGCGATAGAAGTAAACGCGACGCAGGTAGAAGTCCTCGCCTCCGTAGCCATAGGGGATCTCGGTCATGTCGGTGTCAAAGCCGTTGGCCGCGCCATAGGTCGCATAGTCAAACGTGAACAACTCGTCGTCATCGGTAAAGATGCTGTAGGTCAGGCAGTCGGCATCCAGCGGATTGCCGTCAATGTCAACCAGGTTGATGTTGAAGTCCAGGCGGGTGTAACCGCTCTCGTCACCGCAGTCAAAGAATTCCAGCACATCGGGGTTGGCAGGAACAGCAGGAACGGTTTCACCCATTCTGGTCCACACCGAGCCCCACTCGATGGTGGCCACGCTGCCATCGTCGCTCCACAAGCCGGCCAGACCCGTTGCTACACAGTTGTTAGGGTATGGATTGGCCACACTGCCCTCGCTACCCTCCATCGCGATGGTGCCGGTCTCGGGATCGATCGAATAGACGGCCTCGGTGGCACGGTCATCGGCAACATAGTCCAGCCAGTAGAAGTCATCGCCCATGTCAATCACGTCGGTAGAGCCCCACGACAGGATCACGCCATAGCCGTAGTCCTCGTTGTAGGCAAT
>JAFTFA010000018.1 GCA_017449785.1 Muribaculaceae bacterium
CCGCACCCAGCGCCGCAGCAAGTACGGTGCCAAGCGTCCCAAGAAGAAAAAATAATCCGGCACGCATCAAGGCCCTGACTTACTAAAAAACAATTCAAGAAGTAAAATTAATTTCAAACTTAGTTTTCAGTTTTATTGGATTGGACATTTGGTTGAGTAAACGCGCCGCAGCGGCGGGCGTTGAAGAACAAAGCAAGAGACAACCAAGCAGACTTAAAACTACAACTGTGTTAAAAAAATGAGAAAGGCTAAGCCAAAAAAACGGATCATCCTTCCCGATCCTAAGTTCGGTGACGTTCGCGTAACAAAGTTCGTCAACCACCTCATGTATGATGGTAAGAAGAACACATCTTACCGTATCTTCTACAGTGCCCTGGATCTCGTGGGCAAGAAGATGGCTAGTGAAGAGAAGACCCCTCTCGAAATCTGGAAAGCCGCGTTGGAGAAGATCACTCCCCAAGTGGAGGTGAAGTCTCGCCGCGTGGGTGGTGCAACCTTCCAGGTGCCCACCGAAATCCGCCCCGACCGCAAGGAGTCGGTTTCAATGAAGAACATGATCATTTTCGCTCGCAAGCGTGGCGGCAAGACTATGGCCGACAAGCTGGCTGCTGAAATCATGGATGCCTATAACGAGCAGGGTGGCGCATTCAAGCGCAAGGAGGACATGCACCGCATGGCCGAGGCTAACCGCGCATTTGCCCACTTCAGATTCTGATTTAGCGACGACGTGAACTAACAATGGGCACTGACGCACAACTGAAATATACACGTAACATCGGCATCATGGCACACATCGATGCCGGCAAGACCACCACATCGGAGCGGATCTTGTACTACACGGGCCTGACCCACAAGATGGGCGAGGTTCATGAGGGTACCGCTACCATGGACTGGATGGAGCAGGAGCAGGAGAGGGGTATTACCATCACCAGCGCCGCTACCACCGCGTTCTGGAACTATGACGGTAGCAAGTACAAGATCAACCTGATCGACACTCCGGGGCATGTTGACTTCACCGTCGAGGTGGAGCGCTCGCTGCGCGTGCTGGATGGCGCTATCGCCACCTTCTGCGCCGTGGGCGGTGTCGAGCCCCAGAGCGAGACCGTGTGGAGGCAGGCCGACAAATATGAGGTGCCCCGCATTGCCTATGTGAACAAGATGGACCGCGTCGGCTGCAACTACCTCGATGTAGTGCGCCAGATCCGCGAGGTCCTCGGGGCCAATCCTTGCCCCATTCAGTTGCCCATCGGTGCCGAAGAGAACTTCAAGGGTGTTGTCGACCTGGTGACGATGCAGGCCCTGTACTGGCATGACGAGACTCTCGGTGCCGAGTACGAGACCGCCGACGTTCCCGCCGACATGCTCGATGAGGTTCAGGAATACCGCGACAAGATGCTTGAGCAGCTCGCCGAGTTTGACGACGAGTTCATGACCAAGTATTTTGATGCTCCCGAGTCGATTACCGTGGACGAGATCAAGGCCGCCCTTCGCAAGGCTACGCTGGACCGCAACCTGGTTCCCGTGCTGTGTGGCAGCTCGTTCAAGAACAAGGGCGTCCAGACGCTGCTCGATGCCGTTTGTGCCTACCTGCCCAGCCCCGCTGATGCCGGTCAGGTGAAAGGTACCGCAGTCGATGACCCCGACAAGGTGATCGTGCGCAAGCCCGTGTTTGAGGAGCCCTTGTGCGCACTGGTTTTCAAGATTGCCACTGACCCCTATGTGGGCCGCCTGGTGTTCTTCCGTGTGTATTCGGGTCAATTAAACGCTGGCATGCAGATCTACAACGTGCGCACCGGCCACAAGGAGCGCGTTTCCCGCCTGTTCCAGATGCACAGTAACCGTCAGAACCCCATGGAGGTGATCGGTTGTGGTGACATCGGCGCGGGAGTCGGCTTCAAGGATGTGCACACGGGTGACACCCTGTGCTCTAGCCAGGATACCGCCATCGCTCTCGAGGCTATGGACTTCCCCGAGCCCGTGATCGGTATCGCTGTCGAGCCCAAGACGCAGAATGACCTTGACCGCATGGCCGTGGGCCTGGCAAAGCTTGCCGAGGAGGATCCCACCTTCCAGGTCGAGAGCAACGAGGAGACCGGTCAGACCATCATCCGCGGAATGGGTGAGCTGCACCTGGACATCATCCTCGACCGCCTGCGTCGCGAGTTCAAGGTGGAGTGCAACCAGGGTCGCCCCCAGGTTTCCTACAAGGAGGCCATCTCGCAGCCTGCAACCGTGCATGAGGTCTTCAAGAAGCAGACCGGCGGCCACGGCAAGTTTGCCGACATCGAGTGCCGCATCGAGCCCATCGATGACGACTTTGACGGCAAGCTGCAGTTCATCAACGAGGTCAAGGGTGGCGATATCCCCAAGGAGTACATGCCCAGCATCGAGAAGGGTTTCTTGAATGCCATGCGCAGCGGCGTACTCGCCGGTTTCCC
>JAFTFA010000248.1 GCA_017449785.1 Muribaculaceae bacterium
ACAGATTGGCTTCCAATGTCAGCCTCGGTATTGCGTTCAGAAAGTATTGGCTAACAGCTCTTTGTGGATGCGCTACAATCTTGATGTTGTGTGGCCACGCCAAGGCGAGGCCCTACACTCACCATGTTTCGGATGAATTTTTACTTTTTACCGGACAATAGTAGTTTGTTTTGTCTGAAGGTGGACAGTTCGTCCATGTCGTAGTGGTCGATGCCGTAGTTTAATGTCCAGCCGTGGTCGCCATGATAGATCATCTGGCGGGTCATGCCGCCGTCGATGCAGATGTTCTCGCCGGTGATGAAGCCGGCCTTGTCGGAGCAGAGGTACAGCACCATGTGGGCAATGTCCATCGGGGTGCCCACTCGCCCCGCTGGCTGCTGAACGGCATCGGGGCCTTGATAGACGGTGCCGGTGGTGTCGATCCATCCGGGCGAGATGCTATTGACGCGCACCTTGCCGGCAAAGCTGACGGCCAGGGCGTGGGTCAGGGCGGCAATGCCGCCTTTGGCCGCGGTGTAGCTTTCGGTCTGCGGCTGGCTCATGCGGTCTCGCGATGACGAGATATTGACAATGGCGCCCCCCTGGGCGAAATGCGGAGCAAAGAGTTTGGCCAGATAGAACGGGGCCGTCACGCCCACGCTCAGGGCATACTGGAACTCCTCATAGCTGCACTCGTCGATGCCCTTCATCAGCGGCAGGGCATTGTTGATGAGATAGTCCACATGGCCGTGCTTGCCGATCACGTCCTGTGCGAACCGCTCCAGCACCTGCTTGTCGGCCAGGTCGCCCACGAAGTGGCTCCCCGGCTGCTTGTCGATCACACAAACGGTGGCTCCAGCCTGCTGGAACTCGCGGGCGATGCAACGCCCTATGCCTTGTGCGCCGCCCGTAACGACGGCAACTTTATCCTTATAGTCATTCATATCAAACGATTCATTGAATTGGCATTTACTACTTTTCAAACTTGACAAACATATCTCGGAAGTTGATGATGGTTTTCCTGTGCTGCAGGACGGCGGCAATGCCTATATTGCCATGACAATGGTCGTCAGCCAGCGTGCTTTCTTCGTCAACAACGGCCTCAACAAATTGAATTGGCATGTTGCCTATGGAAAGACTGAATGGCCGGATGACTTTCATTTCCCTTGCCCCGGCAATTCCATAACCACCACCTGAGATTGTGTCGGTTGTGGCAATTTTATCTATAATTTCACGATGAGAGTTGTAATAAGCAGCATAGAGATAGCAGGCATTATTGCTTGCGTTGCCGGTATCAAAGAGGAATCTGAGGCTTTCATCGCCTGCAGTCGCTTCCACATGTGAGTTATACAGCATGTTTCGACCGTATGCTGGCAATGGCGTTGTTTCAACAGGGAACAGCATGGTACTGTCGTCCATGCAAATCTGAGTTTCACCGATGGCTGTAATAACATCAAGGCCTAATATGGGACCGACTCCTACCAAGTCAAAAAGTTCGCTTTCCTCCTCCAACCCTACGTCCGCTACGATATTGCGGACAATTATCTCGCCGATCTGCAGACTGTCGATGAATGTGCGAAGACCTTTGGAGTTTCCTGTATAGACCACCGTGTCGCCAATAAGTGGCAGTCCCTTCTCTCTGACGAACTTCTCGGTGACAAAAGTCATTCCTGCCCCAGTGTCGAAATGAAAAGGAATGGTTTCACCATGAAGCGTCACGGGAATGGTCATCAATACCGACTTGGAGTCTGGATTTCTGACATCTTTCTTTCTCATCCACGATTCAATCCGCTTAGGCTTCAATTCCTTCAGGGCGAATGGCACCGATACATCATGATTGGGACGGGACAGACTCAGCGCCGGGAAATCACGCAGGGCATTTATATGCTGATAATAATAGCCCATGGCATCCAACCCTTGCGTCACGCCTTGCCCTTTCAACTGGTCAAGAACGTTCTTCATGAAATCTGC
>JAFTFA010000249.1 GCA_017449785.1 Muribaculaceae bacterium
CATAGTTATTCACATCGTCGAGAGTGACAAGTTGAAGCTCGTCGAGAAGCATCTGGGATTCGGTAATGACACCTGGGATATAGCCACCGTTCTCGTAGTGGTCAATATACTCGTCGGTGTACTCGCGATTGGTACGGTGGCTCGCCTCGATGCTCAGGTTGCTGTATATCGTCAAGGCATCGCGCTGGGCGCGTTCCAGTTCGCTGGCCGTGAAGCCGTGCTGCATGGCGCGTGCCGCATGGGTCATGAGCGTGTCGAGGGCTTCGAGCGTGCGGCCTTCCTTGGTCATCGCGGCCATCGTGAGGGCATCGGTCGTGTTGGTCACCATGTATTTGCGGTCATAGACCATGCCGTAGTCGATGGGCGATGAATGCGTCCTGGCCAGTTCGTCGAGGCGGGCGGTGAGCATCTCTTGCACGAGGGTGGAGATGATGTTGTGCTTCAGGTAAAATGGCGTGTTGCGCTTCGACATCGGCACCTGCGGGTGCTTGAACATGAGATAGGCCATCGAGCTGGATGCCTCGGGGTCGGTGCTCAGGGCATAGTTCACCCCGACGTGGTCGGGCACGGCACCCAGTCGTGCATCGATGTCGGGAACATTGCCCTTGGGAATTTTTCCCATGATCTGCTTGACCATGCGTTCCATGCGTTCGGCATCCACGTCACCCACGATGACCACGGCCTGCCGCTCGGGGCCATACCAGCGATGGTAGAACGAGAGCAGCTGGCCCCGCGTGACGTTGCGTATCACCGTCATGTCGCCGATGGGGATGCGGTAGGCATAGCGGCAGCCGCTCAACAGGATGGGCAGCGTGTTCTCATACATGCGCATCGTCTGGTCGGCGTGCATGCGCCACTCCTCCTGCACCACGCCGCGCTCCTCCTCGATGGCGCGGTCGTCAAAGTTCAGTTCGCTGGACAGGTCCTTCAACATCAACAGCACGGTGTCAAGCAACTCGACACGCTCGGTGGGCACGTTGGAGATCTGGAATCGCGTGTCGTCAAATCCCGTCGAGGCGTTGATGTCCCTGCCGTAGGACACTCCGTTATTCTGCAGGATATCCACCATCATGATGTTCGGGAAATTGCGGGTGCCCTGGAAGGCGATGTGCTCGATGAAGTGGGCCAGGCCGCGCTCGTTGTCCTCCTCGACCAGCGATCCCGTGTTCTGTATAAGCCAGAACTCGGCACGCCCCTTGGGCTGCTCGTTGTGGCGGATGTAGTAGGTCAATCCGTTGTCCAGCCGCCCCATCCTCAACTCCGGGTCAACGGGCAACTCCTTCTCCCTGCTCCATGCCGATAACACTGCCAGCAACGCGATAGCAGTCAATAATAGCCCTCGTCTCAATGCCATCCTGAAGTATTCAATGAGTTAATGTGTCGTCTGTGTATGGCGAGATTGTGTCTCGCCCCGTCACTGGAACAGGTCGCGTTTCTTCTCGTCGGCGATGACGATGTCACTCGTCACGACGCAGTCCAGCGGGCGGTCATGCGGCTCGACGGGAACCTCCTCGACCAGCTGGAAGTCACACACCACGCCGATGGTCGGGCAACTGCACGTGCTCAGCAGCCTGTCATAGAACCCCTTGCCGCGCCCCAGGCGGTTGCGCTTGCCATCGAGTGCCACGGCGGGCACGATGATCAGTTCCAGGCACGAGGCATCCACGGCGTCGCCCACGGGCTCGCCGATGTGGAACTTGTTGTTGTCGTCCAGGCTCTGTGCGCCGTGATAGGGCACAATCTCCAGGTCATCGCCCTTGACGCGCGGCAGGTAGATGTTCTTGCCGTCGGCCAGCCACTGGTTCACACTCTCGTGGGTGGGCAGCTCGTCGGGCAGCGACCAGTAGCACAGGATGTGCTGCGCCCGTTGCCACGCCGGCATCGCCTTGATGGTATTGAACACCATGTCTGCCTCTACTTTTCTCATGGCAACCGGCGTCATCGCCTTCAGTTGCTTGATCTGCTGTCTCAGTTCCTTCTTCGTCATTACTATCAATATTAGGTTGCTGCAAAGGTAACTCATTTTTCAGTAAATCTGTCGCTATGAATACATTTTTCAGACATTCTGTGACATTATATCAGATAAATTCGATATCTTTGCATATTGACCAAAAATAGGGTGATCTATTTGTAGCAACTTTAAAAAGTATTACTTTATAAATTATTCAATAGACGCGAAAATGAAAAAGACTGCAATCTTATTTTGTGTGTTGTCGTTGATGTTGGCCTCATTCACTGCGGGTGTTGAGTATCAGCGAGGAGATGTGAACCAGGATGGTCAAGTGACTATCAGTGATGTGACCACTTTGATTGACTACCTGTTAGCAGGAACTTGGGGAGATGAGCCCGGTAACCCAGGTGGAGGAAATGAGACCTATACCGTTAATGGTGTTTCATTCAAGATGGTCAGTGTTGAGGGAGGCACGTTCACGATGGGGGCGACCGCCGAGCAAGTCAGCAATGCCTCTAGTGATGAGAAGCCAGCCCATGAGGTGACGTTGTCGTCATTCAGCATAGGCGAAACTGAGGTGACCCAGGCGTTGTGGCAGGCCGTGATGGGAAGTAACCCGAGTTATTTCACAGGCGATTTGAACCGTCCTGTGGAGATGGTTTCATGGAATGATTGCCAGACGTTTATCACCAAGTTGAATGAAATGACGGGCAAGACCTTCCGCCTGCCCACCGAGGCCGAGTGGGAATTTGCTGCCCGTGGCGGTAACCTTAGCCAGGGCTACAAGTATGCGGGCAGCAACACCATCGGTGATGTAGCATGGTACTATGATAACAGTTATGCACTTGGCAGCAGTCATCCCGATTATGGTACTCACCCTGTTGGCACCAAGGCTCCCAATGAATTGGGCTTGTACGACATGAGTGGCAACGTCTGGGAGTGGTGTCAAGATTGGTATGGTAGTTATAGCAGTTCGCCATCTACTAACCCGACAGGCCTTGCTACGGGCTCTTACCGCGTGATCCGTGGTGGCGGTTGGAGCTACGCCTACGGGATCTGCCGCGTGTCGCGCCGGGGCAACAGCGGCTCGTCGTTCACGAGCGACTTCCTTGGCTTGCGTCTTGCTCTATAGCTCTGCCTTACTAAATTAGTTCAAAAATGAAGGGAAGAACATGGATGCATCTCCTGTCCATTCGATAATCGTATGTGACTCGGATGGCAAAACATCAAACAATGGTGCAGTGACGTTAGTAGAGCCTTAATCTCGAAAACGTCACTCATTTTTCTTGATACCCTACCGCCTTTATATAGTTTTCTCCGCAGGGTTTGGGCCAACTTCTTTATCATTGCCAGTTAAAGAAGGCGGATGCCATCACACATTTCAGATAAATCAGTTGTTTATGTCAAGAAGGCGGATGCCCCAGACCACTCAGAAAAATCAGTTGTTTTTTTGAAAAAATGTGGCGTTTTTGCTTGTGAATCAGGAAATTTGTTGTAACTTTGCAGTCGCGCTTTTCGGGAACGTGTCCGAAAAGGCTGTTTAACTAACTTATTATTAACTTTTTAAATGAGCGAAGAATTAAAAAATTCTCCAATCGCCGATTTCGATTGGGACGCCTATGAGAAAGGCGAGACCAAAAGAGACAAATCTTTTGAAGAACTGGAAAAAACCTACGACAACTCCCTGAACAAGTTCCAGGAGGATGAAGTGACCGAACGTACTGTTATCTCGATCAACAAGCGCGAGGTAGTGGTTAACATCGGTGCTAAGTCGGACGGCATCATTCCCGTTAGCGAATTCCGTTACAATCCCGACCTCAAGGTGGGCGACACTGTTGAAGTGTATGTCGAGAACCGTGAGGACAAGAAGGGTCAGCTCGTGCTGTCGCACCGTCGTGCCCGTCAGGCCAAGAGCTGGGATCGCGTTAACGAAGCGCTTGAGAAAAACGAGATCATCAAGGGTTACATCAAGTGCCGCACCAAGGGTGGCATGATCGTCGATGTATTCGGTATCGAGGCCTTCCTGCCCGGTTCACAGATCGACGTTCGCCCCATCCGCAACTATGATGACTACGTTGACAAGACCATGGAGTTCAAGATCGTGAAGATCAACCAGGACTTCCGCAATGTTGTTGTGAGCCACAAGGCCCTCATCGAGGCCGAGCTCGAACAGCAGAAGAAAGAGATCATGTCCAAGCTCGAGAAGGGTCAGGTACTCGAGGGTACCGTCAAGAACATCACCAACTACGGTGTGTTCATCGACCTGGGTGGCGTGGACGGTCTGATTCACATCACCGACCTGTCGTGGGGCCGTGTCAACAACCCCGCCGACATCGTTCAACCCGAGCAGAAGCTCAACGTCGTTATCCTCGACTTCAATGAGGAGAAGAACCGCATCGCTCTGGGTCTGAAGCAGCTTCAGCCGCATCCCTGGGATGCCCTGGATCCCAACCTCAAGGTGGGCGATCACATCAAGGGCAAGGTTGTCGTTATGTACGACTACGGTGCATTTGTTGAGGTGGCTCCCGGTGTTGAGGGCCTGATTCACGTGAGCGAGATGAGCTGGTCACAGCGCCTGCGTCCTTCCCAGGACTTCATGAAGGTGGGCGACGAGGTCGAGGCCGTTATCCTGGCTCTGGACCGCGAGGACCGCAAGATGTCGCTTGGCGTTAAGCAGCTCACCAACGATCCTTGGGACACCATCGAGGAG
>JAFTFA010000250.1 GCA_017449785.1 Muribaculaceae bacterium
AAAGTCAGCAGCAGGAACCACCACTTGCCGTCCATGCGGGTGATGGCGGCAAAGCCTTCCCACAGGTTGCGGGCCATCAACTGCAGCTTGTTGATGAACTTGTTCTCGGTCTTCATGATCAGCAGCCAGCCCACCACGGCAACGAGCAGCACGCCGCCCATCCACACGCGGGCATCGCTGGCCAGGTTCCACAGGTTCTGTTTCATCTGCGGATATGCGTCAAAGAACTGCCCGAAGGCGCCCTGGGCCAGCAGGAAGGTCACCAGCGTCAACAGCAACACGGTGACAGTGTCGGTCAGGCGGTCGGCCACCATCGAGCCCATCACCTGGGTCACCGAGGCCTTCTGCCGGTTGGCAATGTAGCCACAGCGCCACACCTCGCCCAGGCGGGGAAACGCCAGATTAACGGCATAGGTGCCAAAGATGCTGTTCAACACCGCGCCGAACGACGGCTTCACGTCGATGGCCTTGAGCTGCAAGCGCCAGCGCAGCGCCCTGAACACATGGCTCAGGATGCTCACCACCGCCACGGCGGCAAACCACCAGTAGTTGACATCGGTCTTGAGGGTGTCCATCATCATGTTGATGTCCACATTCTTGTAGAGAAACCACATCAGCCCCACGCCGATGATCAGCGGGATGCCGTATTTCACGAGATAGGAAATCGCCTTTTTCACGTTTTTTGCTCTTTAGTTAAGTTAAAATGTGCCGTCCGATGCCGCCATACGCCAAAAAATGGCTACCTTTGCAGATTGACAAAGCACGCATCGGAGCGTGCAAAGGTAACAATAAAAGGCCAAACATGCGGAAAGTTAGAGCAAAAAAGTCATTGGGGCAGCATTTCTTGACCGATTTGTCAATCGCCGAGCGCATCGCCCACACGCTGGACGACTTCAAGCACCTGCCTGTGCTGGAGGTGGGGCCGGGAATGGGTGTGCTCACCCAGTTCCTGCTCGACATGGGGCTCGACTTGACCGTCGTGGAACTGGACAGCGAGAGCGTGGACTATCTCGAGGCCGCCTATCCCCAGTTGCACGGGCGCATCATCGGCGAGGATTTCTTGAAGATGGACCTGCACCGCCTCTACGGCGACTCCCCTTTCTGCATCATCGGCAATTACCCCTACAACATCTCGACCCAGATTTTCTTCAAGGTACTGGACTACCGCGACCAGGTCGTCTGCTGCAGCGGCATGCTGCAACGCGAGGTGGCACAGCGCATCGCCGAGCCGCCGGGCAGCAAGGCCTATGGCATCCTGTCGGTACTGCTCCAGGCATGGTACGACATCGAGTACCTGTTCACCGTCGATGAGCATATCTTCAACCCGCCGCCCAAGGTCAAGAGCGGCGTCATCCGCCTCACGCGCAACGACGTGACCGACCTGGGCTTGGACGAGCGCTTGTTCAAGCGCATCGTCAAGGCTGCCTTCGGGCAGCGGCGCAAGATGTTGCGCAGCTCGTTGAAACCCATCTTCTCGACCGACCCGGCGGCGATGGAACGCGACGTGTTCCGACAACGTCCCGAGCAGCTGGGCGTGGAAGATTTCATTGCCCTGACGCGGCTGGCCATGGAGCAGCCGCAATCGGTCCCTTGACGGCTCAATCCCGCCCGCCCCATGACGGATGCGAGACATGAGCACCTGGGACCAGAGTAGCAACATTCAATTCAACGAAACTTAGACCCTACAACAGCAATGAAAGAATTTACCGAGGATTACCTGTTGAACCTCAACGAACTCATCGACCACAAGGATGAGGAAAAGGTGCGTGCCCAGATCAAGGACCTCCACCCGGCCGACATCGCCGAACTCGTGGGCGACCTGGACGATGAGCAGGCCCTGTTCGTGATGCTCATGCTCGACGACGAGACGGCGGCCGACGTGCTGGTCGAGCTCGACGAGGACCAGCGACACGACCTGATGGAGCTCATGCCCAACGAGGAGATCGCCAAGCAGCTGGAGCAGATGGACGCCAACGACGCCGTGGACGTCATCCAGGAACTCGACGAGGAGGACCGCGAGGACGTCATCAGCCAGATCGAGGACGTCGAGCAGGCAGGTGACATCGTGGACCTGCTGCAATATGACGAGGACACCGCCGGTGGTTATATGTCCACCGAGATGATCGTCGTCAACGAGAACATGTCCATGCCCGACTGCATCAAGGCGATGCGCCAGCAGGCCGAGGACATGGACGAGATCTACAACATCTATGTCGTGGACGATGACAACCGCTTGAAGGGCATCTTCCCGTTGAAGACCACCATCACCAACCCCTCGGCCTCCAAGATCAAGCACGTGATGGAGCCTGACCCCATCAGCGTGCGCACCGACACCCACATCGAGGACGTTGCCCTCGACTTCGAGAAATATGACCTGGTGGCCATGCCTGTCGTGGACAGCATCGGCCGCCTGGTGGGACGCATCACCGTCGATGACATCATTGACCGCGTGCGCGAGCAGGGAGAGCGTGACTACCAGTTGGCATCAGGTATCTCGGGCGACATCGAGACCGACGACAACGTCTTCAGCCAGGTGCGCGCCCGCTTGCCGTGGCTGCTCATCGGCCTGGCCGGCGGCATCCTCAATGCGATGATTCTCGACGGCGGCGAGGGCGAGGCCGACCTGTTGCAGATTCTGCCAGGCATGGCCTTGTTCATCCCCCTCATCGGCGGCACCGGCGGTAACGTGGGCACCCAGTCGAGCGCTATCGTCGTCCAGGGTCTGGCCAACGGCAGCCTGGACCTCAAGCACGCCGGCAAGCATCTGTTCAAGGAGTTTGGCTGCGCGATCATCAATGCGCTGGTGATCTCGGCCCTGGTGTTTGCCTACAACTGGTTCTTCCCCGCCGATGACAATGCCTTCAAGGCCCAGATCACGACGGCGGCGGTGACCATCTCGCTGTTTGCGGTGGTGCTGTTCGCCTCGCTGTTCGGCTCGATGGTACCGCTCATTCTCGAGAAGCTCAAGATCGACCCGGCCATTGCCACCGGCCCCTTTGTCACGGTGACCAACGACATCGTCGGCATGCTCATCTACATGACCGTCAGCTCGTGGCTCATCCAGATTTTCACCAGCTTCATGGCCTGACACGACGATGGACAACGACCGCATCATCATCAAGGGGGCACGCGAGAACAACCTCAAGGATATTTCTCTCGAGATCCCCAAGCACCAGATCACGGTATTCACTGGCGTCTCGGGCTCGGGCAAGAGTTCGCTCGTGCTCGACACCATCGCGGCCAAGTCACGGCGGGAACTCAACGACACGTTCCCGTCGTTTGTGCAGCAATACCTGCCCAAGTATGGCCGCCCCCATGTCGATGCCATCGAGAACCTGCCCATCGCCATCGTTATCGACCAGAAGAAGCCGGCACAGAATTCCCGCTCGACCGTGGCGACCTATACCGACATCGCCGCGCTGCTGCGACTGCTGTTCTCCAGGGTGGGACAGCCCTTTGTGGGCTATGCCGAGTCGTTCAGCTTCAACCACCCCGAGGGCAGTTGCCCGCGATGCTCGGGACTGGGCGAGATACGCGAGCTGGACATCCACAAGCTCATTGACTTTGACAAGAGCCTCAACGACGAGGACACGATACACTACATCGCCTTCGGCAAGGGCGGCTGGCGATGGATACGCTACGCCCACAGCGGCCTGTTCGACCTGGACAAGAAGATCAAGGACTACAGCCCCGAGGAACTCGACCTGTTCCTCAACAGCCCGCAGATCAGGCTCAAGAACCCGCCCAGCAACTGGCCCAAGAGCGCCAAGTATGAGGGCATCATCCCGCGCATGTACCGCAGCATCATCAACAGCGAGGAGGGCCTCTTGCACGCCGCCGTCCTCAACCCCATGCTCAACATGGGCATCTGTCCCGACTGCCACGGCACCCGCCTGAGCCCCCGCGTGCTCTCGTGCAAGATCGAGGGCATCAACATCGCCGACGCGTGCGCCATGTCCATCACCCGCCTCAACCAGTGGGTCAAGTCGTTGACGGCTCCGCTGGCGGTGGACTTGAAACAGGCCATCAGTGCCCGATTGACGGCACTGGAGGAGATCGGCCTGGGCTACCTGAGCCTGGACCGCGCCGTGGGCACCTTGTCGGGCGGCGAGGCACAGCGCTGCAAGATCGCCAAGTACATCAACTCGTCGTTGGCCGACGTGCTCTACATCCTGGACGAGCCCAGCACGGGCCTGCACGACCACGACATCGAGAAGATGAAGCACTCGGTGCGACGCCTGCGCGACGCGGGCAACACGGTGCTGCTCGTCGAGCACCACCGCGAGATGATCGGCCTGGCCGACCACATCGTCGATCTGGGTCCCGGTCCAGGCAGCCAGGGCGGCAACATCACCTTTGAGGGCAACTACCAGCAGCTGCTGCACAGCGGCACCAGCACGGGGCAGATGCTCAGCCAGCACGGCGACTTCAAGGCACAGCCGCGACAAGCACTGGAGACCTTCCCGCTGCGACACGCCACGCTGCACAACCTCAAGGACATCTCCATCGACCTGCCCATGGGCATCTTTGGCGCCGTGGCGGGTGTGGCGGGCTCGGGCAAGAGCTCGTTGATGGAGTGCTTCCGCCGCGAGCACGGCGACATTGTTTATATCAGCCAGAAGAACATCGGCGTGAGCCTGCGCTCCACGCCGGCAACCTATATGGATGTCGCCCCCGACATCCGCAAGCGCTTCGCCCGGGCGCACAAGATCAAGGAGCAGTACTTCACCTTCAACGGCAAGGGCGGCTGCCCCGTGTGCGGCGGCAAGGGCGTGGTCATCGCCGAGATGGCCTTCATGGACAACATCGAGACGACCTGCGAGGCCTGCCACGGCCTGCGCTACAGCCCCGAGGCCCTGCAATATACCATCGACGGCATGAACATCGCCCAGGTGATGGACCTCTCGGTGCGCCGCGCCAGCGAGTTCTTCAAGGGCACCAGCATCGAGGAGAAATTGAAGCCCATGATGGACGTCGGCCTGCACTACCTGCACCTCAACCAGGCACTGAGCACCCTCTCGGGCGGCGAGTTGCAGCGATTGAAGATGGCATCCTGCCTGCAGCAGTACACCATGCCGCTGGATCAGGGCGGCACGCGCGGCGTGTTTGTCATTGACGAACCCACCGACGGCCTCCACCTCAAGGACGTGCGCCACTTGATCGACCTGTTCGAGCAGATGGTGGATATGGGCAACACGGTCTATGTCATCGAGCACAACACCGATGTCATC
>JAFTFA010000251.1 GCA_017449785.1 Muribaculaceae bacterium
AGATGAGACCAGACGGCCGCATCTGGCTCGCGCTGTGCGTGGCCTCCATCCCCACCAAGCAGAACGAAGACACCATCCTCATGTTCAACAACCGCACCCACGAGGGCTGGAACCTGGACCTGGAGAGCTGTATCTGGAAACCGGTCCCCTACATTACCCTCACCGAGCAGGAGACCCAGGTTCTCAAGTATTCGGCCATGGGCTACACCACCCAGGAGATCGCCCAGCTGATGTTCAAGTCGTTTGACACTGTGAAAGGCTACCGCAAGAGCATTCTCGAGAAATTCGACACCGACAGCATTACCGAAGCCATCAACTACGCCATGATCTACCGCCTCATCGACTGACACGCAGATCCCAGCACAACAAGAACGCACTTCACCAAGCATCAACCGTCCAACGGCAGCTGGGCTGGCGGGCGGGGCAATCGCTGTCAACCGATGATCAATAGTGAACACCGTCATGAGATTCAATCCTGGATCATCGCAAAAAAGGAGGAAAATGTGACGATTATTTGGCGGATTGCGGGAAAGTTATTATTTTTGGCAGTGAAATAATCATTTATTGATAAAATTATTACTCTGCAATGATCGGGAATTCAAAGGAAATCATCGGTTTAGGCCCGATGCCCGTGGCTCACATAGGGCACAGGCTGGAAAATGGCCAACGAGATGGACTGTTGTGCCTGAATGAACCTACCGCATCATTAACCTGAGATAGACTTCTATTGTTTAACCACACATCATCATTTTAATCCTTTACATTTATGAACACTACCAAGAAATTACTGAGTTTATTAGCGCTAGCAGCGGTCTCGATGGGGACGACTGCACTGGCAGGCAACATCAGCGCCCATGCTGCCCGCATGGCCGCCAACGACTTTGTCAAGCGGCATGCGGCAACCGTGCCCGGCTCGTTCAAGGCAACGGCCATGACCGACCTCATGCTCGCCCATGCCGAGCCGTCAAGGGCGGTGAAGGGAGCCAACGACTTCTATGCCTTCAACATCAAGGGAGGCGGCTTTGTCATCATCGCCGGCGAGGACCGCGCTGCCCAGGTGCTGGGTTACAGCGACAAGGGCCACATCGACTTCAACAACCTGCCCTATGGCCTGCAAGGCCTGCTGGAGAGCTACAAGCAGGAGATCGAGTTCTTACAGACCTATGAAGGAGACGACCTGGTTCCTGTCACGGCACCTGTGATCGGTGCCACCAGCGGCGTGGAGCCTCTCATCCAGACCAACTGGGGCCAGGAAGACCCCTATGACTGGCAGTGCCCGGTGTATAACGGCCAGTACTGTGTCGTGGGCTGTGTCGCCACCGCGATGGCCCAGGTGATGAACTACTGGCAATATCCCCAGAGTTGCAGCGGCGTCAATTCCTTCTATTGCAGCAGCATCAGGGCGACGGTCCCTGCCCTGCCCGCAACGACGTTTGACTACAGCCTGATGCTCAATTCCTATTGCCACTGGGACTGGGACAACAGCCAGCTCGTGCAGGACACCTACACCGACGCGCAGGCCCAAGAGGTGGCCAAGTTGAGCCGCTACTGCGGCCAGGCCGTCAAGATGGGTTATAGCCCCGAAGGCAGCGGTGCCTACACCAACGACCAGCTGACAGCCATGAAGGCATTCGGCTACAGCTCCAGCGCACAGTATGTCCAGAGGGACGGCTGGTGGAGCGGATACACAACAGCCCAATGGGAGGCCCTGATCAAGACCGAGCTGGATGCCGGCCGCCCCATCCTGTATGCCGCCAATGACCCCAATGCCGGTGGCCATGCCTTCATCTGTGACGGTTACAACAGTGAGGGCAAGTTCCACTTCAACTATGGCTGGTATGGCACGTGCGACGGCTGGTATGCATCCACCGCGCTGAACATGACCCACCGCGATGGCGACCAGTTGAAGTTCAACTCCAGTCACGAGATGCTCATCGGCATGGAGCCCACGGCCTACTGCATCCTCTCGGCCGAGAGCGTCAATCCCGCCAGCGGCCTGCTCGTCCTGGGTGACGAAATGGCTATCGAGGCTCTCAACGTCAACTTGAGAACTTCCTACAGCAGCATCAATGTGCTGTTCGCCATGACCGACGAGGGCGGCAACAACGTGTGCAGCAGCAACACCCAGGCCCTCAAGAAGAGCACCTTTGAGCAGGGCAGCAGCATCAACGCCTCCATCGCCCTGCCCGCCGAGCTGGCCGAGGGCAACTACAACCTGGGCTTGTGCTACAACACGGGCAGCGGCAACAACTACCAGACGGCAGCCATGGCCAATGGCCAACTGCAAGTTGTCGGCCATCTGGCCAAGTATAACGAGCCGTTCACCATCAGCGACGTGACTGCAACCATCAATCAGTTGCTGGCCAACACCAGCCCCGTCCTCTCGATCAGCGACGTGACCAGGCTCATCAACCACTTGCTGAAAAATGCTCAATAATTGATTGATTGAACATACTGCCTACCCGCCCCCCTCACGAGTCATGACACCATAGCCGTGAGGGGGATTTTTTCTCCCGCCAGGGAGGCTTGAGCAGGGGCGTTTTTCCATGTACAAAAGTTTGCAGAATCCGATAAAAGGAACTAATTTTGCATGGTTGAAAGTGAGGCGACAACGCCGATCCAACGGGGCATTAGCTCATCTGGTAGAGCGCTACATTCGCATTGTAGAGGTGGGCAGTTCGAGTCTGCTATGCTCCACTCCCTTGCCGTGACAGGCCGTTGCATTTTTCCATGAGAAACGAAGAAATTACCGCCTTTTGTTGCCGATTTGTGCAAAACTTACTATTTTTGTCACCCAATAATCATTTACTCAGACTCAATTACCTTTTATAAATATCATATTATCGTTGAATTATGAGAAAGAACAGAATCTTTAGTTTGTGCTCCCTGGCGGCAGTGGCACTGCTCTCGCTCAACACGAGTGCTGCCAATATCGATGCCGAGGCCGCCCGAGTCAATGCCAATAAGTTTTTAAAGCACCAGACGCGCAGTCTGTCGTTCCGGTCCATTGCCTCGACCGACCTGAAACTTGCCTATGCCCAGCCCTCAAGCGCTGTTGCCGATGCCAAATCCTACTATGCCTTCAACATCAAGGGAGGCGGTTTTGTCATCGTTGCCGGTGAGGACCGTGCGCGTCCCATCCTGGGCTACAGCGACCAGGGACAGCTTGATTTCAACAACCTGCCCGACAACATGCAGGCGTTGCTGCGCAGCTACCAGGAGGAAATCGACTACCTGCAGACCCATCCCGACGTGCAGGCCGCGCCCGCTGTCAAGGCCGACAACGGCAACGGTGTCGCACCGCTCATCAAGTCGCTGTGGGGACAGGAGATGCCCTATTACCTCCAGTGCCCCACCTACCAGGGCGAATATTGTGTCGTGGGCTGTGTCGCCACCGCAATGACCCAGGTGATGCACTACTGGCAGTTCCCCACCAGCAGCCCCGTGATCAATTCCTATTACTGCTATGACATCGGCCAAACGCTCGAGGAGCTGCCCGCCACCAACTTTGACTACAGTAAGATGCTCAATTCCTATTGCCACTGGGACTGGGACAACAGCCAGCTCGTGCAGGACACCTATACCGACGCACAGGCCCAGGCCGTGGCCAAGCTCGCCCGCTACTGCGGCCAGGCCGTCAAGATGGGTTATAGCCCTGAGGGCAGCGGCGCCTATGTTTCGGACCAATTGGATGCCATGCTGACGTTCGGCTTCAGTTCCAGTGCCCGTGACGTCAGCCGCAGTGGCTGGTGGGGCGACGTGTACTACACGACCCAGGAGTGGGAAGCGATGATCAAGACCGAATTGGACGCCGGGCGCCCCATCCTGTACTCGGCCAACGACCCGGCAGCCGGCGGACACGCGTTCGTGTGCGACGGCTACAACAACGAGGGCCTGTTCCACTTCAACTTCGGCTGGTATGGGACGTGCAACGGCTGGTATGCCTCCAGCGCGCTCGACATGACGCACCGTGACGGTGACCAACTGCACTTCAACTACAGCCACGAGATGCTCATCGGCATCGTGCCCCCCAACTATTGCGTCATCACTCCCGAGAGCGTCACCGCCCCCGGCGAACTGATGGTACTGGGCGAGAAGATGGACATCGAGGCCTCCAATGTTTCCATCTTGACCTCACATGCCCAGATCAACGTCCTGTTCTCCCTGTGCAACAGCACGGGCAGGGTCATGGCCAGCACCAATACCATCAACGTGGTCATGGCGGACTATCAGCAGGGCAGTGACCTGAACGCCTCGCTCACGTTGCCGACGTCGCTCGAAACGGGCAGCTATGTCTTGAACACCTACTACTATATAACGATGCCGCGCAGCAAGACGCTCATCAACTGTGACGGCGGCCAGATCAACGTGGTGGGTCACCTTGCCAAGTACAACGAGCCCTTCAACATCAACGATGTCACCACAACCATCAATTACCTGCTCCAGGGGACCTACTCCACCCTGTCGATCGATGACGTGACGACGCTGATCAACCATCTGCTCCATCAATAAGGCACCACTGCCACATCCATCACTCTATAACGTAGGCCCTCCCCCTGCCATGGCTCCGGGAGGGCCTGATTTATCTCAATAGTATATCGGGCACCCTAATGGATAAATGAAGCGTGGCGCGGTGCATCACTGCTCCACGCCACGCAGAATTATTAACCCATAAAAACTTATTACTTCACTTCTTCGTAGGTAGTATCTTCGACATTGTCGCCACCCTGGTTAGGGGTTCCGCCGGTGGGACCGCCGTTGAAGCCGGCACCGCCCTGGAATCCTGCACCGGGCTGAGGTCCGCCCTGTGCGCCACCGGCCTGCTGGTACATCTTCTCAAAGAGCGAGTTCAGCTCGGCGGTAGCCGTGTCGATGGCAGCCAGGTCTTGGCTCTTGTGGGCATCCTTCAACTTGTTCAGGGCTGTCTCGATCTGGCCCTTGATGTCGGCGGGCAACTTGTCGCCACTGTCCTTGAGCACCTTCTCGGTCTGGAAGATGAGGGCATCAGCGCCATTGATCTTGTCGATGCGCTCCTTCTCGGCGGCATCGGCGGCGGCGTTGGCGGTAGCCTCGTCCTTCATGCGCTGGATCTCGGCGTCGCTCAGGCCGCTCGAAGCCTCGATGCGGATGCTCTGCTCCTTGCCGGTCGCCTTGTCCTTGGCACTCACGTTCATGATACCGTTGGCATCGACCTCAAAGGTCACCTCGATCTGAGGAATGCCACGGGGAGCGGGAGCGATGCCGTCGAGGTGGAAACGACCCAGCGTCTTGCAGTCCTTGGCCATGGGACGCTCGCCCTGCAGCACGTGGATCTCAACCTCGGGCTGGTTGTCGGCAGCGGTCGAGAAGACCTGGCTGCGACGGGCGGGAATCGTGGTGTTGGCCTCGATGAGTTTGGTCATCACGCCACCCAGCGTCTCGATACCCACGCTCAGGGGGACAACGTCGAGCAGGAGCACGTCCTTGACATCGCCGGTGAGCACACCGCCCTGGATGGCGGCACCCACGGCTACCACCTCGTCGGGGTTGACACCCTTGGACGGAGCCTTGCCGAAGAATTTCTCGACAATCTGCTGCACGGCGGGAATACGGGTCGAACCGCCCACGAGGATCACCTCGTTGATGTCGCTGGTGCTCAGGCCGGCATCCTGGAGGGCCTTGCGGCAGGGCTCGATGGTGCTCTGGATCAGGTCATCGCACAGTTGCTCAAACTTGGCACGCGACAGGGTCTTGACCAAGTGCTTGGGCATACCGTCGAGCTGAGTGATATACGGCAGGTTGATCTCGGTGATGGTCGAGCTGGAGAGCTCGATCTTGGCCTTCTCGGCAGCCTCTTTCAAGCGCTGCAGGGCCATGGGATCCTTGCGCAGGTCCATACCGTTCTCCTGCTGGAACTCCTCGGCAAGCCAGGTGATGATGCGCTGGTCGAAGTCATCGCCGCCCAGGTGGGTATCACCATTGGTGGCCTTCACCTCAAACACGCCGTCGCCCAGTTCAAGGATAGAAATATCAAATGTACCGCCACCCAGGTCAAACACGGCAATCCTCTTGTCGCTGTTGTCCTTGTCCAGACCATAGGCCAAAGCGGCTGCTGTAGGCTCGTTCACGATGCGCTGCACCTTGAGGCCGGCAACCTCACCGGCTTCCTTGGTGGCCTTGCGCTGAGCGTCGTTGAAGTAGGCAGGCACGGTGATGACAGCCTCGTCAACGGTGGTGCCCAGGTAATCCTCGGCAGTTTTCTTCATCTTCTGGAGAATCATGGCCGAGATCTCTTGAGGGGTGTACTGGCGGCCGGCAATCTCCACGCGGGGCTGGTTGCTGCCGTTGTTCACCACCTTGTAGGGCATGCGCTCCACATCCTTCAAGACGTGGTCATACTGCTCGCCCATGAAACGCTTGATAGAAAATACGGTACCCGTGGGGTTCATGATGGCCTGGCGCTTGGCGGGATCACCCACGATGCGCTCGCCACCGTCCTTGAAGGCGACTACCGAAGGAGTCGTGTTCCTTCCCTCGCTGTTGGGGATAACAACAGGCTTGGAGCCTTCCAGAACCGAAACACACGAGTTAGTCGTTCCTAAATCGATACCAATAATCTTTCCCATAATAATGTCTCTCTTTCTTTCTTTTTATGTTTTTAATATTATTAATTCGATGTTGAGTTTTAAGTTTTTAGTTTTTAGTTGTTCGTCGCCTGACGCCTAAAAGCCTAAAATCTATCTCCTCAACTGCAAACCATGTGCCAACACTGACAGGCTGACACATTGGCAGCAAAACTGACACACCACAGGGTGACATGCACCCGAAAAAATTAATTTTGTCAAGTTTTCTTGAAAAAAAGCATCGGTTTGGCACAAAAGCGTTACCTTTGTGTGTTTGAATTGCGGCAAAGGGGCCGTAATGCGACATTTTCTAGGACCTCTAAAACAAGTTAATGTTATGATTATCATCGGTATTGCCGGCGGCACCGGCTCTGGTAAAACTACAGTAGTGCGCAAGATCATGGAACGCCTTCCCGAGGGCGAGGTGGGCGTGATTTCACAGGATTCCTATTACAAGGACTCGAGCCATGTGCCCGTCGAGGAGCGTCAGAACATCAACTTTGACGAGCCTGCCGCATTTGACTGGAACCTGCTGCTCGAGCATGTCAAGATGCTCAAGCGCGGCGAGTCCATCGAGATGCCCACCTACAGCTACCTGACCTGCTCACGCCAGAAGGAGACCGTTCCCATGGGTCCCCACGACGTGGTGCTCATCGAGGGCATCATGGCCCTGAGCGATCCTCGCCTGAGGAAGATGATGGACATCAAGGTGTTTGTCGACGCCGACGGTGACGACCGCCTGATCCGCGTCATCTCGCGTGACTGCATCGAGCGCGGCCGCACGGCCGAGGCTGTCATCGACCGCTACCAGCGCGTCCTCAAGCCCATGCACCAGCTGCACATCGAGCCGACCAAGAAGTTTGCCAACATCATCATCCCCGAGGGCGGCAACAACGAGGTCGCCATCAACCTCATCACCGACTACATCAAGGGTCGCCTGACCACCAACAAGAAGAAATGAAGTGGCCCTGGCAACACAACGGCAAGCCCGCCGCTGACGACGACACCCGGTGCCCTGCCAAGCCCGGCGACAAGGAGACGGCCGCACGCCTCAACGCAGCAGGCGAGGCGGGCACCCTCGTGCTGAGCACCGACAACCTGGTCAAGAAGTACCGCCAGCGCACCGTTGTCAACCACGTCTCGATCAATGTGCACCAGGGCGAGATCGTCGGCCTGCTGGGACCCAACGGCGCCGGCAAGACCACGACATTCTACATGACGACAGGACTGGTGACGCCCAACGAGGGCCGCGTCTTTCTCAACGACGTGGACATCACCACCCTACCCGTCTATCGCCGTGCCCAGTTGGGCATCGGCTATCTGCCGCAGGAGGCATCGGTCTTCCGCACCCTGAGCGTCGAGGACAACATCCGCACCGTGCTCGAGATGACCAAGCTCACGCCCGCCGAGCAGCGGGACCGCCTGGAGCAATTGATCAGCGAGTTCCACTTGCAGAAGGTGCGCAAGAACCTGGGTAACCGCCTCTCGGGCGGCGAGCGCCGCCGCACCGAGATTGCCCGCGGCCTGGCCATCAACCCCCACTTTATCATGCTTGACGAGCCCTTTGCCGGCGTCGATCCTATCGCCGTGGAAGACATCCAGAGCATCGTCTA
The DNA here is from genome assembly GCA_017449785.1 of Muribaculaceae bacterium. Classification (GTDB taxonomy): domain Bacteria; phylum Bacteroidota; class Bacteroidia; order Bacteroidales; family Muribaculaceae; genus Sodaliphilus. The sequence continues at coordinate 8,216 of JAFTFA010000251.1, forward strand.
TAGCCTCAAGAGCAAGAACATCGGCATCCTCATCACCGACCACAACGCCCCCGAGACGCTGAGCATCACCGACAGGGCCTACCTGCTGTTTGAGGGCAAAATCCTGTTCCAGGGCACCAGCGAGGAACTGGCCGACAACCCCACCGTCCGCGACAAGTACCTGGGCCACAACTTCGTCTTCCGCCGCAAGCACTTCGACTGATCCTTTTTTTCAGACAACCATAACAACAATAATACAACCGGGACAACATCCATGTGCAAGAAGTGTTGTCCCGGTTGTTATCAGTTCAATTTAGGCGTGCACCATAATAATAACCCATCAGGATAGATGACTCATTAATTCTGCGACACGCGCACGGCCCGCACGGTAAGACCACAATCGCGTTCAATGCCGTACCAGTACTCCCAATAGCCCGAATCGATGTTCAGTTTGTAACCGGAGTACGTGTTGATGGAGTAGAGCGTGCGCGACCAATATCTACCTTCCGAGCCCTCGTAGCGGAGCCACGTGTACCAGCGGTAGCCCGCGGCGGGCAAGAACATGGTGTTCCCGTTCGGACCAGTGATCAGACGACCGTTCACGCCGTTCTGCGTCGTCCAGACCGAGGAACAGTTCTCGTAAAGTTCACGCTGCTGCTCGGTCGTGGGCATGCGCCACGAGGGGCCCCAGTTGATGTAGGCCGCATCGTCCTCGGGATCCAATTCGGTCTTGTTATCGACAAAGCCGTTGTAGCCATAAGAACTGTCGGTGCAGTACTTCGTCAGCGTCGTGTCGCTGCCATTGCACCACTTATAGGGACTCCAAGTATAGTTGAACTTAGGCATAGTTTCGCCCCAGGCGAAGTAGTCTCCGTATTCCTCAGGGCTATTCGCGCCCACGTTGCAAGTAGCCCACAACGTGCCGCTGGGCAAGCCCAGGTCAACCCACTCATGTTCCGCAAATTCGTCGGACCAATGCTGCTTCAGCAGGTAAGTGATCAAGGCTGTCACATCCTTGATGTTGATGCTTCCATCAAGATTCACATCGCCGTTGAATGAGACATCACTAACCGGTCTTGAAAGCAAAGGACGAACGCTGCGTCCAATTTGACGCCAGTCAACACTATGCCTGAACGAAATAGTAAAAAATTCTAATCGTAAATAAGGTACAAATAGACCACCACCACCATCACGAACCCAATAATCACCAGATGAACCCATACCTGATTGTTGTGACCAATAATATTGTCCAGCAGCCGGTAAGAACAAGGTATTTCCATTTGGACCCGTAATCAGTTTACCTCTCACCCCGTTTCTCTCAAACCACTGTTCGCTACAATAAGCTGTGATTTCATTCCATTGATTTTCAGTTGGCGTACGCCATGACGATGACCAGTTAACGTATGCCGCATCGTCCTCAAGTTCCAACTCGGTCTTGCCATCGGTGAACCCGTTGTAACCATAAGAACTATTGGTGCAGTACTTCGTCAGCGTCGTGTTGCTGCCGTTGCACCACTTGTAGGTGCTCCAGTCGTAATTGTCTTTGGGCTCGGTCTCGCCCCAGGCGAAGTAGTCACCGTAGTTCTCAGGGCTATTGGCACCCACGTTGCAAGTTGCCCACAGCGTGCCGCTGGGCAGGCCCAGGTCAACCCATTCGTGCCCATCAACCACTTGTGACTGTGCGTTCAACAAATAGCTGATCAGGCTGGTCACGTCATTGATATTGACCAGGCCATCGTTGTCACAGTCTCCTCGCAGGTTGTCACCGGCATTGACACAAAGGGGGGTCGCGAGAATCATTAATACCGGAAGCAGGTTTAAGATAAATAATTTCTTCATACGGTTAATACGCATTAGTCCGCCCTATAACATCCCCGAATTCAGACAAGTAATAGTAAAAAATAAAACGACGTGGGGAGTTCTCTTGTCACTCGTCCCACACACAGAGGCTCTAGCATGCCCGAATTGTCGAAACGAGCAACGCCGAAGCCCACGCCGATATGTATATGGGTACACCAATGGATAGCGTGCCGATACATACCCAATGGACGTCAACCGCTGCTTTGTTTTTGACAATTCGATAGAATTTGCTAGATTCCTGTGTGTCAAAACACAAAGCGTCAATAAACGCCGTATAAAACCAAAATGTCTGTTTCCAAGCCCTCAATCCCACCCCACAAGGCAGGCTCCGGCATAGAAACAGTGCAAAATTAATAATAAAAACTCAATAAATGTGGTATGAGAGCGATAAAAACTATCTTAACGATTGTTATTAGGCTATAGACCGCATGCACTTCGACTGATCCTTTTTTTCAGACAACCATAACAACAATAGTACAACCGGGACAACATCCATGTGCAAGAAGTGTTGTCCTGGTTGTTTATTTGTTGTAATGGTTGTTTGATTAACGATGGGTGATGCGCCAGATGGTGCCCTCGATGAGGGAGCAGTAGATGTCACCCGTAGTAGGATCAACCTCGAAGCCGTTGACCTCGCTGGTGCCCAGGCGGTAGGTGAATTCCAACTCATGGGTCCGGGCATTGACGACGGCCAGCATGCCACGGCGGGAGCCGCAGTAGATGTGACCGTCACGCTCGAGGACGATGCACGGGGCGTGCTCGTAGCCGAAGCCCAGATCCACACTCCAGAGGAGTTCATACTTTTCGCCCGTGCTCATGGCGACAAGGGTGCCGTCCATCGTCTTGGCATATGCCACCTTGCCGTCGGCACTATGGCCCAGGCTCTCGCGCACCTTATTCTCGTTCTTCTCGCGCCACAGCTGGGTACCGTCTCGGCGGTCGATGGCGGTTGTCACGCGGTCGGGGGCGACGATGATGACCCGATCGGGGGTCACGACGGGCACGACGTTGCCGGGGCTATAGAGGTTGGCATCCTTGCCGTTGTTCCACTGCCAGTTGAGTGTGCCCGTGCGGCGGTTGAGCGACCTGAGGTGGGTGTCCCATGCCCCGAAGATGACATCGTTGCCATCGACGACAGGTGCCGCCTGGCAGTAGTTATTGATGTCGTTATACTGCCACAACAGGCGGTGACGCTTCACGTCCCAGGCCTGGAAGGTCTTGTAGCCGCCCTGATAGAGGATGCCATTGTTGACAACGCCGTCGGCGACATAGGGGCCATCGGCATCATGCTGCCAGCGAGCCTTGCCCGTCTTCTTGTCGAGCCAGATGAGCCGCTTGTCGCTGGTTGGCAGCACGACATATCTATCACTCACGGCAGGGCGCGAGAAGAGCATCGCGCCGGTCTTGTACTGCCAGCGCAGCGCTCCAGATTGCTTATCCACCGCCTTGCAATAGCCCAGGGAGTTACCGAAGTAGATATTCTTGTCATCGATGCCCAAGCGGGTAAAAATCGAGGCATTGTCGGCCACGATGCGCTCGATGGTGAAACCTGACGGCACCTGGTAATGCTCCTCGGGCAGAGCGGGCGTGTAGTAGTCGGTGTTGATGCGATAGGAGAACATCACCTCGGGATCCTTGCCGATCACCTTGTTATATACCTCGATCCACTGGCGGTCGAGGTCGATGGTCATCAACGTGTAGCCATAGTTGCCGCCGCCCATGTCGAGGGCACGCACGATGACGCCGTTGATGCCGTCGGTCTCATAGAGGCGCCAGCGGTGATAATGGCCGCACTGGTGGGTGATGACGGGATATTTCTTGAGGATGTCCACATAGGCCCGATAATTGTCCAGGTCGTTGAGGATGGGATAATGGTTGACGCTCAGCACCTGCATGCCGGGCTTGACCATGGCGTTGAGGGTGTTGTCGAGCCACAGGAGGTCTTCCTGCTTGATGTGGCCGTCGCCCATCTTCATGAACGGGCCGCAGTTCATGCCCACGACCACGAGATCATCGACCGTGAAGACAAAGCGGTCGCTGCCCCACAGGTCGTTGAACGTCTTGCAGGCGCTCTGGCTCCAGTTGTTCTCGTGGTTGCCGGGGATGACATAGAGCGGATGTGCCGTGATGCCGTCGAGGATGCCCTTGATGTTGCGCAACTGCACGTCGCTGCCCTCGTTGGTGAGGTCGCCGGTCATCATCACGGCATCGACGTCGGTTGCATTGATCTCGGCGACAGCTTCACGCAGTTTCCCCTCATTGGCATTGCCGGGCGACACATGCACATCACTCAGGATGGCCAGCTTGACCACCCCACCCTGCATGGCAAGTGACACGATGGCCACTGCCACAATCATCAACAATCTTCTCAACATTTTTCTATACAATTAATTATTTTTACACACTTAAATCGATACCTGTCACTTAGAAATTTTAAAACCCAGCTTCATCATCAGGCTGATGGTGCCCAGGGCCGTGTCGCGGTCGTACTGTTTCTCCACCTCGGGCAGCTCCTCATAGGGCACCAGGCAGGGATGGGTCTTGAGTTCGTCGCTGCGCTGCGGCCCCCAGGTCCACCCTTGTGACATGCGGGATTGCGCCCACACTTCATGGACATTCTTTGCCACCTTCTCGACCAGGTCGTCCAATTCGTGTGGCAGTTCTATGTCGCTGGTGTCAACGGGATGCGGGACATATTTTTCCATATCATTCATGATTTTACTGGTTCATTCATTTCTTTAACAACACGTCATAGTCTCCGCTGGGCATATAGACCGTGTCGTTCTGTAACGCAAATCCGGCATCGACCACATAGTTGCGCCGCTGCTCCTCCAGCGGGATAAACAGTTCCACCTTGCCGTTGATGTCCGATTTTGCCTCATGGTTGAGTATCTTCACCGTGGTGTTGACAATGGGCGACTCGGTCGCGGGATTCCAGAGCGTGAAATGGACATGGCCATAGACGTCGGCATCACGGGCCACGTCGAGCGACACGCTGCGCGACAGCACGAGCGTCGTGTCCACCGGCAGGTAGTCGGGACAAGTTAGGGTCACGTGCACCTGCTTGCCCATGAAGCGGTGCGGGATGTTAGTAAACACGGCCTCGCTGCCGGCATGGATGGTATCACACTTGGACTCATTGCCCAGGTCAACAGTGATGACCGCATCGTGCAACGGCGGCAGCTGCTCATTGGCGGGCGTCGTCTCGTTCAGTGTCAAGCGGGCATTGAATGGCTGGTTGAGCATCCACACGGCCAGCAGAGCGGCGATCACGGCGATGATGCCCACGGTCCAGGCGACGGCCTTGACGATGAGCTGGCGGCGGTGGCGCTGCCAGATGGCATCAAACTCCACGCCCAGCAACTTGGACACCAGTTGCACATAGGCACGCTCCTTGTTGAGCCACGACCAGCTGTAGATCCGCTCATTGATATTGGCACCCAGAATCTCGGGAAGGCCCAACTTGTCCACGATGGGATTGAAGCTCTCGGTTTCGGGGTCGCCGCTGTGGGGCACACCGTCAACAATGAAGAAATGAATCTGCTGGGTGCGTCCCAAGTTGTGGAAGAACTCTATCTCCTTGCCCACCCACTCCGACTTGGCCGAATTGGGCGAACAGATGACAATCAGGTTGCGGGAGGCCTTGAGGCGCTCCTGCAGCTCCTCGCTCAGGCCGCCCGGCTGGATGTCGGTCGGCGCAAAGAAGACGGGATTGATGGGCTTGCGTTTCCAGCCGCGCTCGCTGCACAATGTTGCCGGCATGCGGTAATGCTCCAGCTTGCGCTGCACGCGTTTTCCCCACTCGGTGTCCTTGGAGTTATAGCTGATGAAGGCATAGTACTTGAACTGTTGCCCCTGCTGGTTGGTTATTGCTTGTTTTGAGTCTTCCATTGCTGATATGCTTGATTGATTTGTTGCTTTTCCTGCTTGTTGATCGACTTGATGCCGAAGGTGAGGCCCAGGCGGTCTTCAAAGTGATAACTCTTGACAATGCCGTCCTGCATGACGACGACGTCCTTGGGGTCGTTCTTCAGTTCGTTGGCACGACGCACGATAGAGAACTCGCTCTCGGGCGTCCAATCGGCGAACTCGAGCAAGACATACTCGCCCGACATGCCCCTGGCCGTCGCAGCGTTCTCGCCGCTGTTGACGGTGATGATGAAGCAATGGTCGGCAAGGAAGCCCTTGAGCTTGCCTCGTGACAGGGCCTGGTTATACTCGGTAAAGACAATGAGTTTCTTCAGGCTGACTACGCCCTTGTGGACATCGCCCAACTGCTGCTCCTTGATTTGCAATGCCTGGTTGTAATGCTGCAGTGCCATGGCATAATCACCCATCTTGTCATAGGCACCGGCGATGCTCTGGTGGCTCTGGGCTGTGGCCATGTGAGTCGGTCCCTGCTCCCGCTCGCGGATGGCAAGGCCGCGCGAGAACACATCGATGGCCTCCTGATAGCGGGCCAGGCGGTAATAGACGGTGCCCACGTTATCGCACGAGGTGGCGAGCCCGACGGCATTGTCCCCGCCTCTCTCCCGGGCATTCATGGCCTTCTGGTAATGCTCCAGAGAGCGAGTGTAATCGCCCTTGACATAATAGATTTTGCCCATGTTGTCCAGGCTCGCCGCTGTCGAGGGATGATCGGCACCGAGGGCCTTTTCCTTGATGGCAAGCGACTTGCCGTACCATTCCAGGGCCTGGTCATAGTCGCGCTGGTACTCATGCACCATGCCGATGTTGTTGCACACGACTGCGACATCGGGATGATTGGGGCCCAGCACGCGCTCGTTGATGGCCAGGGCGCGGGTGAAGTGGTCCAGGGCACTGGCGAAATCGCCCTGACGCATGCTGGCATAGCCGATATTGCCCAGTGTAACGGCGACTTCGGGATGATTGGTGCCCAAGGCCTGCTCACGGATGCTCAGCGATCGGTTGAAGTGCTCCAGGGCACGGGCATTATCGCCCTGGGCCAGATAGACGCTGCCCAGGTTGCTCAGGGACATGGCGACATCGGGGTGATCGGCGCCACAGACCTTCTCGCGGATCGCCAGCGACTTGTTCAAGTACTCCAGGGCCTTGTCATATTCGCCTTGCGAGTAATAAAACGAGCCCACATTATTATAACAAGTGGCGGTGTAAGGATGTTCGGTTCCCAGCACGCGCTCCAGGATGTCGACAGCCGTCAGGTAGTTCTGCTGTGCCAGTGCACTTTGCCCTTGCTTCTCGTACACCAGGCCGATGTTGTTGTGGGTCACCGCCGTTGTGGTGTTCTCGTTGCCAAGCGAACTGGTGCAGATTTCCATGGCCTTGTTGTAGCAATCCATCGCCTGGGCGTAATCGCCGCGCTTGCGATGAACCATACCCAGGCTATTGTAGCACAGGGCCAGCAGCTCACTGTTGTCGCCCTGCCGGGACAAGGCCACGGCCATCGCGCGGTTCAGGTAGTTGAGTGCCGTGGGGTAATCGGCGAGATACTCCGACGCGAAGTCGCCGGCTTCACGCAGCCAGGTGACATTGGTCGTGTCGAGCTTGACGCGCTGGTCGAGATAGTAGGCCGCCGAGTCGTTCCTGTGTTCCAGCTTGAACTTCTCGTAGAAGCGGTAGCAGTCCATCGCGATGTCATCTTTCTGGGCCTGGGTTCCCGCCTTGCTGCGCTCCAGTTCTTGCTGGCGCTGGGCAATCTCGGCGGCCTCGGCGGCCTCGATGGCCTCGGCCTTGTGAACCTGGGCGATGCGGTCGGTGATGTCACCTTTGGACCTCAGCAACGAGTCGGCCTCGGTGAGCCGTCCCTCCAGGATGCAGTCGCTGATGCGCATGTTGAAGTCATCCAGCTGGTCATAGTCGATCTGGGAATAACGCTCGGCCATCTCGCTGATGAGTTTCTCGTTGCTCTCCTGCTCGGCATAGAGCTGCTCCAGGGCCGATTGATACTGCTCGCGGGTGATCTTGTTCAGCTCCTTCAGCTCCTCGATCTCGTCCTCACGCCGTTGCAGCTGGCGTTGCAGCGTGCGGCGGATTTTGCGCTCCGACGCAAGCTTGTCGTCGGTGTGCTGGGAGGGGGTCTCCAGGACCAGGATCAGCGGGTTGGTCGAATAGACATATTGCCGCGTGATCATCTCGGGGTCGGTCACCACATAGCCCTGCTTCACCACATTCTGGACATAGAATCTGTTGGCCGGAATGGGGAACGCAAACACGCCATTGGCCTGGGACACGACCGCATTGCGCCCCTTGATCTGGACCGTGGCCCCGACAATGCGCGTCCCGGGCACCACCGCTCCGTTACTGCCCTTCCGTCCCTTGGTCTTGACGTAGCCCTGCTGCGTCTGGGCCAATAAGCCAGAAAACACAAATAACGCAATCCACAATAATAAGGATCTTAAATTCAATAAGCGTAATATTATATTATTGTAAAACCTCATATGAGAAATTATTTAAACAATCATTAATTGCACTGATATATGCATCTTTTTCTGGAAGATTATTCCCAACATATCCAAGTGCTTTGACATAGTATTCCAGTGCCAAATATAGGTCATTATTTTTGTAACATTTCTTACTTTCTCGAATATTTAGTCTTATTTCATCAACTTGATTATTCTTCATTCTCCCTACTAACAATATCGCTCTATCCAT
>JAFTFA010000252.1 GCA_017449785.1 Muribaculaceae bacterium
CTATGTTTAGATTTCCGATGCAAAATTACAGCCAAAAATTGAATTAGCCAAATTTTTTCGTAATACAAGGCAATTATAACGTGTTGTAAATCAAGTGGATGAATTTTTTTTTTTAATACACCCTCGGGAGGGGTGCTCCAGGAGGGGCAAAATGGGTGTTTTTGACCGGCGGCAGTGTTTTTTACACCCTTCCGTTGTTCTGGATGTAGTCATTGAGCGAGCACTCGAGTCCCATCTTCTTGACGAGACGCTGCTTGATGACGCTGACGCTGGTGGCGTTGGAGTAGCCCATGATGATGGCGATGTGGATGTAGGAGTAGCCCATGCAGGTCAGGGCCAGCAGGAGCAGTTCGCGGTCATTGAGCTGGGGATAGTTCTCGCGGGTGCGGGTCATGATGTTGTCATGCTCCAGATCGATGTAGTCATAGAGTTTCACCCAGTTCTCCTTGTTGCTGTCCTGGAACTTGACGATGCGCTTCATGTTCTCGGCGATGCGGTTGTTGGGCTCGTGGTAGCACGTCTCGATCATCTCGCGCATCATGTCCATGTGGGAGGCGATAAATCCCTTGAGGCGCACGTCGTTGATCTTCAACTCGTTGATGTTGCCTTGCAGCTGGGTGAGGTCATTGATCTGGGTCTGGGAGCGGTCCTTGAGCTCCAGGACGAGTTTGTCGTAGCGGTGGGCTCGGTAGTAGAACAGCAGGGCCAGCGCGAGCAGGGCCAGGATGATGGCGCCCACGACGGCGGCGATCACGCCGGTCCTGAAGCGGCGTTGCCTGTCGATGTCCTTCTGGTGCTGCTCGTCGAAACTGAGTTCGGCAAACATGATGTTGACGATGTCGGGGTCGTTGAGCGCCTGGAATGACTTGCGGTCACACTCGTGGCTCAGTTTCAGGTAGTTGAGCGAGTCGCCCTGGGCCTTGGCAATGTGGCTCAAGGCTTCCAGGTAGTTATTGGACTGCCTGTACTGGGCGGCCCTGGCGGTGTCGCTGTACTGGGGCAGTTCCAGCAGCAGCAAGGCCGAGTCGGTCTTCCCCAGGTTGGCATACACGCTTGCAAACGTGGCATACACGCCGTCGGGCAGCCCCTTCAGGCCGTAGAGCTGCTTGATGTGTTGCAGTTGCTTGTAGGCCTTGAGGTTGTATTTCTTGTCGTGTTGGCCGAGCATGAAGTACAAGTAAGCCAGATTGTTACGGCTCTTGATGGCATTATTGACATCCTTTTCCTGCTCGGCCAGGGTGATGGCCATGTTCAGGTTCTTCTGGGACTTGATGGTGTCGGTCGAGCGGTACAGGGCCCCCAGGTCGTTGAGGCAGATGATCTGATAATAGGTGTCGCCGCTCTTGTTGAAGTGGTCCAGGGCCTGCTCCAGTTTCTCGATGTCACGGCCGTCATAGGCATGGTGCCTGGCATAGAGCTTGCCCATGCGCAGGTTGGCGTATCCGCGGTTGAAGTGGTCGTTCTCGTTGGCGATGACCTCGGCCCTCTTGTAGCAGAGCATGGCCGAGTCGGGCCGCAGCATGTCCTCCAACACGGTACCCTTATAGATATAGGCCCGCGAGAGTTTCTCGATGTCCTTGTCGTGCTGGGAGTAGTAGTCGATGGCCGTGTTGATTCCTTGCAGGCTAGTGCTGTCGAAGGTGATGTAGTTCATGTATCGCGCCTGGGTGAGCAGCAGGTGATAGTAGGCACGGTCATGATCGGGGACGAGGCTGTCGCTCTTGAAGTCCTCCAGCAGCTGGAGGGCCTGCAGGCGCTGGCCGGGGGTCTTGAGCAGGCTGTCGGCCTGGATGAGCGTGGAATCGTAGTGGGGCACACCATGACAGCCGACGAGCAATCCCGCCAGAGCCATCATAACGAGCCAGATATGGATAAAGTGCCTGATCATCCAAGATGCAAAGATAATAACAATTTTTTCTCTGCAAGTGGATTTTTGTTTTTTTTGCTGAATGAGGGATGCCGCGAGGGTCGCTCTGTGTGTGGCAGAGTGTCCCCCGTGTTGCAGCAGGCGCGGCAGCTATTCCTTGAGGTGGCTGTCGATGATGATGGTCACGGGACCGTCGTTGACCAGGGCGACCTGCATCTCGGCCCCGAACACGCCGCGCTTGGTCTCCTTGCCCAGCAGCTGGGCCACCTCATCGCAGTAGGCGTCATACAGGGGCACCGCCACGTCGTGCCCGGCGGCGTGGATATAGCTGGGGCGGTTGCCCTTCTTGGTCGAGGCATTGAGGGTGAACTGGCTGACTGCCAGCACCTCGCCGCCCGCATCGATGATGCTGCGGTTCATCACGCCCTGCTCGTCGTCAAAGATGCGCAGGTTCACCGTCTTCTGCGCCAGCCAGCGCATGTCGTCGAGGGTGTCTCCCTCGCGGACGCCGACCAGCACCATCAGCCCGTGGCCGATGGCGCTGTGCAGCGTGCCGTCGATGGTGACCGAAGCCTGGGTCACCCGTTGTATCACAATTCTCATTTTTAATTATCGATGGGCTGATTTACTTGATCCACTTGAAGAGGTCGTTGAAGCTGGCCTTCTGGCCGTAGTGGAGGATGCCGCGGCGGTAGATGCGGGCGGCACACCAGACGATGGCCAGCGCGGTGCCCAGCAGCAGGGCGTGGCTCAGGAACATCTGCCACAGGGGGACATCATAGGGGAGCCTGATCATCATCACGATGGGCGACGTGAACGGGATCATCGAGCACCAGAAGGCCATGGGTCCGTTGGGATTCTCGGCGCAGCCGATGGCGGCATACAGGGCGATGATCATCAACATCATCACGGGCCACAGGAATTGTGACGTGTCGCTGGCCTGATCGACGGCCGAGCCCAGGGCAGCAAATATCGCGCTGTAAAGCAGGTAGCCGCCGATGAAGTAGAGCAGGAAGTTGATGATGATGGGTGTATAGTTGATCGACATGATCTGCTGCATGAAGTCGGTCGCGACGTTGTTCACCTCGCTGGCGTCCATGCCCGGCGCGATGGCCTCGGGCGAGGCGGCCAAGCCGCCCAGCACGTTGCCCATGACGCTGCCGGCGATGGCCAGCAGCACGATCCAGATGGCCATCTGGGTGAGGCCCGAGAGGCCCACGCCGATGATCTTGCCCAGCATCAGGTGGAAGGGGCGGCAACTGCTCACCACCACCTCGACGATGCGGTTGGTCTTCTCCTCGATGACATTGTTCATGATCATCGAGCCGCACATCATGACAAAGATGTAGATCACCATGGCCAGTATCATGCCCAGTCCCATGGCTATGTCGGACGATGATTCGGTCTCGTTGCCGTCCTGCTGCCAGGTGACGGTGCGCACGTCCAGGTCGATGCTGGTCTCCTCGACGATCTTCTGCAGGTCGGGGATGCCCTTGGCGGCGAGTTTGGCATTCTGGATGGTGTCGGTCAGGGCGTTGTTCACCATCGAGGTGAGTGCCGGGGCGACGGTGCTCTCGCTGTAGATGTTGACCTGAGCGCTGGTCTCCACGTCGCGGGGGATGACGATCACGGCGCTGATGCTGCCCTTGGACTTGTCATAGAACTCGCGGGCGTTGGTCAGCGTGTCGCCCTTGATGGCGACAAAGTTGTACCTGTTGTCGCTCTGCAGGGCGGCCGAGTATCGCCCGGTCTCGTCGATGACGGCAATCTGCTCGGTCTGGTCGCCGCTGTTGTTGAGCATGGTCATCAACACGGGGATCGAGCCGATGGCAATCATCAGGAACGGGAACAGGATGGTCATGATGATGAATGACTTGCGCCCGACAATCGACATGTACTCACGGGCGATGATGAGGCGTAGTTTATCCATTGTTGTGTAGGTTTTGTTGGGATTTGACGGTCTCGATAAATATCTCGTTCATGCTGGGCAAGACCTCGGTGAAGCCGGTCAGCCGGTAGTGGTCGTTGAGCCAGGCGATGGCGTCGCGCACCTGCACGCCCTGGGCCAGCTTGATGAGGATGTCGTCCTTCTTGACGGGGTCGGTGGGCAGCAGGGTGAACAATGCGGGATTTTGCTCGATGGAATCGGGCGATTGCACGGCGATGATGTTCTTCTTGTGCTGCTGTTTCACCTCATCGACGCTGCCGGTGAGCACGACCTGGGCATGGTTGAGCAGGGTGATCTGCTGGCAGATCTCCTCGACCGAGGCCATGTTGTGGGTCGAGAACAGGATGGTGCTGCCCTGGTCGCGCAGGGCCAGGATCTCGACCTTCAACTGCTCGGCGTTGACCGGGTCAAAGCCCGAGAACGGCTCGTCGAAGATCAACAGCGGCGGGCGGTGGATGACGGTGGCGATGAACTGCACCTTCTGCTGCATGCCCTTGGACAAGGCTTCCACCTTCTTGTTTTCCCACTCCTTGAGGTCAAAGCGGTCGAGCCACCAGTGCATCGAGGCGAGGGCGTCGGCCTTGGTCATGCCCTTGAGCCGGCCCAGATAGACGATGTGCTCGCCCACCTTCATCTTCTTGTACAGGCCACGTTCCTCGGGCAGGTAGCCGATGTGGGCGATGTCGGCGTCGGTCATCGGCTTGCCGCCCAGGGTGACGGTTCCCTCGTCGGCGGCGATGATGCGGTTGATGATGCGTATGAGCGTGCTCTTGCCGGCTCCGTTGGGACCCAGCAGGCCGTAGATGCACCCCTGGGGCACCTGCATCGACACGCCGGCCAGGGCCGTGTGCCCTTCATATCGCTTCACCACTTGATTAATGTCCAGATATGCCATAATTCTTTCTCTCGGTAAAAAAAGTTTACATTGATGTGCAGTTGTAACTGCAAATATAATCGTTTTTTATCCGTTAGACGCAGGCAGGGTGCAAAAACTACAGTCAGGGGGCAAAAAAATGGCGCCTCGCTGGGTGGAGGCGCCACATGTGGTCATCTGATGAATTAGATTATCATGAACTAGGTATTCACTTAAATGTTATGAAGAAATCATTCAAATTGCTGCCCGTCAACCGATGGTCATGATGAACGTCGAGATGAGGGTGATGATTGCCACGGCAATCATGGTGATTGATACGATACAAGCTTGCTGTTCCATTGTCTTGTGGGTATTATTTAGTTGTTAATGATCGTGAATTATCGGTGCGGCGGTGGGGGCGGTTCCCTCTCGCTGATACAAAGGTAGCCCGCCGCAGCGCTTCATGTCAAACATTTTTCTTGAAAAAACGGCGATTGTCTAATTTTTTTACGCTCAATTGTCTAATTTCTAGACAAATCATTCATCCCGGGGGGCATGAAAAAGCGAGAACCGGCTGATTCTTGCGAATCAACCGGCCCTCATGCCTGGTGTTTTCTCTAGTGGGCTATCCCCGAGCGGGATTGCGGGTCAGGTGATAGCCATGGATGCTGCGGGTTACTCTGACTTCTTGTCGCTGGATGGCGAGACACGATCCAGCATCTTGCCCAAGTCGGATTGCAACGTCTTCTCCCGGGAGAAGGTGAAATCCTTCTCTCCCTTGAAGAGATTGGCGCTAGTGAAGGTCTCCCCGTCGTCGTAGTCATACAGATAGATAGTCCTGTCGCCATGGTGGGAAACAGTCCAGTTGGGCGCCTTCTCGAGGGCTTGGTAGAAGTCCTCGCCAGGAATGGAGTCAAATTCATAGAAGATCATCTCGTCGATGCGATCCTTCTCGGTGAGCGGGGGGATCTCCACGCCCAGCAGCTTGGAGAGCGTTTCGCGGTCAAAGGTGACGCTGTAGTCGGCGCGGTCGTTCCTGAAGACGACCTCAAATTCCCGCCAGGTGTCGCCCTCGCGGCACATCATCTCGATCTCGACGTGGACTTTGTCTTTCAGGAAATCGGGCCTCGGCTGTCCGGCAGCCAGGGTGGTGTCGAGGTCAAAGAAGAGCCTCATGTTGTTTTCCTGCCCCAGGTCAAACGTGTGCCATCTGGGGTATTGACCGTTATTGACTTGATCCACGATCTTCTGGACCTCGGCCGCGCTGACTTCCTCCAGGAACTTGCAGCAGACGACAAAGCGCTTGTCACCGGCAACAGGGTCGGTCGGGGTATAATACTCCTCGATGGTGTAGTCGGGCAGGACGGGCAGATCGAGGAACCTGTCGAGTTCGGCCTTGTCCTTGAAGGGCAGCACCGTGCTGTCATCGATTTTTTCCTTCTTGGGTCCGCAGGAGACGGTGGTGAAGGCCAGTGTGCCGGCAATGACCAGCAGACTGAGGGCCATCAAGATTCTTCTAGGTGTAGTGGTAGCAGGTTTCATAATGATAGATAGTATTGAAATTTAGGATGTGACTTGAATGTGGTTACCGATTGTTCTTGACAATAATGAGCCGGGATTCTCGTCGAGTACCCTCGACTCATTATTGTCGCAAACAAGCGGTGTTGAATGATTACTTCTCGGGAGCCATGACGATCTCGATCTTGTTGCCGGCGCCATAAAGCTGGCGGGCAAACTCGGCGATGGTGGCGGGCGTCTGTGCCTTGACGATCTGCTCATAGCCCGTGATGCCGTCATAGCCGTGCATGAGGTAGTCCTGGATGCCACCCAGCCAGAACCAGTTCTCCTTGCTGTTGGTGGCATAGTCCTTGAGCATCTGCTCGATGGCCTCGTTCAGGGCGGTGGCATCGATGGTGGTGCAGGCGTTGGCCATCTCCTCGTTGATGATCTTGAGAGCCAGCTCCTCAAACTCGGGATTGACGGGGCACACGGCGAGCACCATCGTCATGGGCTGGTCGCCGGCCATAACGGTCTGTCCATTGGCAGCGGTGGAGTAGGCTGCACCGGCATCCTCGCGGATCTTCTGCAGATAGATGCGGCTCAGGGCCTGGCCCAGCATGTCGGCCTTGACCTCATTCTCGAGGGTGTGGGGCAGGTCGTTGTTGTGCCAGATGACCACCTCATACTCCTTGGGAGACTCCATCTTCTTGGTGAAGTGGCAGATCTTCTGTCCCTTGGGCATCTGGGTGTCGTTGACCCAGTTGGTCTTCACGCCCTTCTTGGCGGGCAGGCTGGCGATGTACTGCTCGATGAAGGGACGGATCGTGGCCTCGTCGATGGCACCGACAAAGGTGAAGGTGTAGCCCGCGGCGTTGGCCGTGCGCTCCTTGGCGATCTGGACGATGCGGTCCAGGTTGACTTGCTTGAGGTCATCGACGTTGAGGGGCTTGTTGCGCCAGCTGTAGTTGCCCATGATGTACTGCAGCGAGTCGCTGAGTGCGCTCTCGGGCATGAGGTCCTTGTTCTTGAGCTGGGTCTCCATGAGGTTCATCGTCTGGTTGAACTTCTTCTCGTCCTTGGTCAGAGCGGTGAACTTGAGGTAGATGAGCTGGAACATGGTCTCCAGATCCTTGACGGTGCTGTTGCCGCTCAGCTCGTCGGTGTGCGAGCCGATGTTGAGGTACACGCCCACCTGCTTGCCGGCCAGGGCCTTGTCAAGATCGGAGTTGGAGAAATTGCCCACGCCGGTGATGGAGTTGAGGGTGCTGATGAGCTGCAGGTTGGCCCAGTCCTTCTCGCCGTAGAGCGACTGGCCGCCGCGCTGGAAGGCGCTCATGCGTATCTCGTCCTGCTTGAAGTCGGTCTTCTTGAGGATCACGCGGGCACCGTTGCTCAGCTCGAGCTCCTTGTAGCCCCACTGGGCGTTCTCGCTCTCCTTGACGATCTTGCCCTTCTTGGGCATCTTGGTCATCAGGGGCTCGTTCTTCACGTTGTCGACATAGGGCTGGATGTCGGCGCTGTTGGCGGCATCCAGGGCAGCCTGCAGGCCCTCGACGGTGGGATAGACGGCACCTTCCTTCTCCTGGTTGAAGTTGGTGATGACGATGTTCTTGCCGTCGGTGGAAATCAACTCGGGCAGGGCGGTGTTGATCACGTCAACAGGGACGTTGGGGGCGATCATGCTCATCAACTGGTAGAGCTGCTCTACCGAGGGGATGGGCTCGCCGTCCAGGTAGTTGCGGCAGTACTGGCGGCCGAAGCTCTCGTTGGAGATCTTGTCGCGCTCGTTGTAGCGCTTCTCCAGGCGGCTGATGTACTCGTCGCTGGCACGCTGGTACTCGCTGGCGGTGAAGCCAAACTTGGCGGCGCGCAGGGCCTCGATGATGACGGCCTGGGTAGCGGCCTCGGTCATGCCCTCCTTGGGCATCACGTCGATGGTGAAGGCATCCATGGTGTTGGCCAGGATGTAGTCATAGTCATAGCTGCTGGCCATGTTGTAGGGGCAGTCGGGCTCCTGGGCCTGGTCGCTGAGGCGCTGGTTGAGCATGCTGACGATCATGTCCTTGACATAGTCGAACAAGAGGTAATCGATCGTCTTCTTCTCCTCGGGAGTCTCGGTCTCGTGCTTGAACATGACGCTCACCTCGCTGTACTGCTGCTCCTTGTCCTTGTCGACGACGATGATGGGCGTCTCGTTGTCGGGCACGGGCTCGCGCACCACCTGGGCGGCGTTGGGGTCGAGTTTGCAGTCCTTGTACATCTCCTTGATCTGGGCCTCGATGTGGTCCACATCCACGTCACCCACGATGACCAGGGCCTGGTTGTCGGGACGGTACCACTTGTGGTAGTAGTCGCGCAGGTCCTTGTAGGGGAAGTTGTCGACCACGCTCATCAGGCCGATGGGCAGGCGCTTGCCGAACTTGGAGCCGGGGAACAGCGTCTCGAGCTGGCGCTCGAGCATGCGCATCTGTGCGCTCTGTCCCAGTCGCCACTCCTCGTGGATCACGCCGCGCTCCTTGTCGATCTCCTCGTCGGTGAGCAGCAGGCCGTTGCTCCAGTCCTTGAGGATGAGCAGGCAGGAGTCGATGGCGCTCTGGCGGGTCGAGGGCACGTCGTTGATGTTATAGACGGTCTCGGCAATGCTGGTGTAGGCATTGAGGTCACCGCCGAAGTTCACACCCAGCGAGCGGGTGTAGTCGATGATGCCCTTGCCCTCGCCGTTGAAGTGCTCACTGCCGTTGAAGGCCATGTGCTCCAGGAAGTGGGCCAGGCCGCGCTGGCTCTCCTCCTCCTGGATGGAGCCCACGCGCTGGGCGATGTAGAAGTTCACGCGGTGCTCGGGATAGTCGTTGTGGCGGATGTAGTAGGTCAGTCCGCAATCCAGCTTGCCGATGCGCACGGCATCATCCACCGGGATGGGCGGCATCTCTTGGGCTGTCAACACGTTGAAGCTGAATGCCATGAGCATGAGCATCAACACGCTAAATAATTTCTTTACTTTCATAGTCAAAATGGGTTTTAATGAATCTGTTAATACAATTTTATGGTGATGTCTTTTTTGTTTCTCTGCTCGTTAGACGCACTCTGGGTCATGAAAACTACATAGGATCGCTTTTTTTGCTCGTTGTGTACTTGATGGTCCTGCCGGGCAGGGTCACTCCATGTCCCACACGCCGTCTTTCTTGGCCAGGAAATGGAATGGGCCGGGATGCTTGCCGGCGTCGGCCTGGATGGCGCTGTCCAGCCGCTCGGCGGGTACCAGGCAGTAGATGAGGCTGTCGCTGGTGTTGGTAAACAGGATGTCCTTGTCGAGACTCAACTGGATGAAGCAGGAAGCCTTCAGGTCCAGTTGCTCCTTGTGGGGCTTGAGGCCCTGCTTGGGCTGTATCTTGTAGTCCAGGCCAAACAGCAGTGGCAGCGTGTCGTTGTTGATACTTTTCTCCCACAGCGTGTCGGTCACGCCCTCGGTCATTTCGACCCCGTTCTGGCCCTTGTAGATGACCGTCACGTCACACGTCTCGATCAGGTCGGGCGAGAAGGTCATCCTGTAGTGGGTGGTCCTCTCGTTGGTACACGAGACCAGTAACACGGCTGTCACCGCCAGCATCGCTGCCATCTGTATGGTTCTCTTAGCGTTCATCATTTTCATCATGAATGAGTTCATTAAAGTATATTCTGTATTCATTTCTTCATTCTTGCTGATTAGACTCGGTCCCTAGCAGGAAAACTATACAAAAGTACACTTTTTTTCAACCCATAGGAAAAAATGCGATAAAAATGTGATGTAGAGAGGATTCATTTTCTCGAGTCGGTTCTCGACGGGAAGTAGCTACCTGGCGGCGGCATCGTCGTTCCAGCCGGCTTTCTTGACCATCAGGCCGCTGCCGTAGGGATTGTGGGTGACCATGAAGCAGGTGTTGTTGTCGCCGGTGGGGCGGCCGTCGGCCTGAACCTTGTTGCAGCTGTCGATGGCGGCGGCCAGGTCGCGGCGGGTGTTGGCGACCTCCTGGTCGATGATGCAGTTCTCGATAAAGAATGTGTTCTTGCTGTTGATGACCTTTTCACTCAAGTGGGGTACTCTGTCCCTGGTGCCCATCTTCTCGGCAATGATGGAGCATCTGGCATTGAGCAGGGCCTTGGGACGGTCGATGGCCAGGGTGTCGGCCCTGGGCACCAAGTTGTAATCGACGCCGATTTTTGCAGGGATGATGTTGACCCCGATCTCCCTGGTCCACGTCTTGACGTCGGTCGTGTCGTCGGGGAAGGCGGACAGCGTGTCGATGACATTGGTCCCGTTCTCGTCTTTATAGGTGACAACCAGGTCACACAGGCTGAGCAAGTCGCGTGAGCAGTCAATGCTGTAGGTGACCTTGAACGGTATTTCTTCTTCGGCTTGCTTCTGGCCACAGGATGTCAACGCCATGGCGGCAAGCATCATGATTGTGATGTGAGATAATAACTTTTTCATTGTTCTGTTCATTATGGAGGGTTAATATATCATTTTGCTGGAATTCAGAGCCGGTGTGGATCGTTTTTATCAGCCATGTCGGGAACTAAGCCGTCGATATATCTGAACGGTCAGTTGCCGATTAATTTCCGCAGGCGGTCGATTTCTTGAGCGATAGCTGATTTTCTTCTATTGAAGGCACCCAAGCTGCCTAAGGGAATGCAGCATATCAGAAAGCCGACTAATAGCGGTGACTTTACCATTAACGGTAAAATCCCCGAAAATATAAGACTAGCGATAAGCACTGCTACTACGGCGACAACAATCAAGTGCGCTTTATCAAATTTGAGGTAATTCTCATAGGTGTCCACCAGTGTCCCGGCGTCATCACACTTGCTCAACCTGTTGTACGACCAGCCATCAATAAGAGCCTCAATCATAGCCTCAATCATAGCGAAAAGAAGAATGATAAGGAAAAGGGGAAACTCCCATCTTGCAGTATTGTTGCTCAAGACCATGTATAAAGACATCCACACTAGGTTGAAGAGGATAAGCCCATATGTCAGCTTGTCTCTTTTCTTTTCTTGGGCACATCGGGTCTTGATGCGCTCCATCAGCTCTTCTTGGCTGAGTTTTGTCAAATCTTGCTGTTTCATAGTTATATTGGCAGGTTCCTGAAATCGGTTTTCTAATGTCGCTTGAAGGCCAGAACCCGTTTAATCCCATCATGCGACGATTTACATAGGTTTTAGATCATCCCTGGTCCGGCGGGACTCAGTCGTTGAGCCGGTACTTCAATTGCTCCAGACCTTCGCTGAAATCGGAATCCATAGGGGTCGCTATCAACACGATGACGAACACCAGGCCTGCAAGCACAAGTGCAGTAACGTGTTGATTATCATCGATTAATAGCTTAATCGAGTCCGCTAAAATGATGAGTGCGGTTAAAGCTCTACTGAACTTGACCCACCATTTCAGGCATGTGGCCGTGTGGAGGAGCTGCTTGGGGCTTGTGGAACGCTTCATCCTGTTAATCAAGAGTTTGCTGACCAGGTAGATGACAACAAACCACACCACGAGGGTTGCCAACATCATCGAGCCCTGATACCAGTCAATCTCAAACCACTGGAAGTACCAGGCGAGAGCTAGAATGCCCAGGAGAAGCACTGCCGTGATGACCAGGGCGATCCTTTCTTTGTCGCTTATCCTGAGATAGGCATTCTGGGCGCTGTGGGTGATATTGTGGCATAACTGCTCAAGAGTCCTGTCCTGGTTGGGAATGTGAGAGTCTAGTTGTTCCATAATACTACTCTGTTTTGGAGGTTATCATACTGTTGTCTTGTCACGGGTTCCCGATCGCTCAATGAGTCAGGATGATGCTGGTGATGAACGAGATGATGGCGATGACGGCCACCGTCGCCGTTGCTACAAATGCTTGCTTTTCCATAATCTTGATTTTTTTTAGAGAGAGTGAAGATGATATTAAATGAAGACAAGAAGGACAGTCATGACAACTATTTCTTGATATTTTGTCTGTGTCAATTACGGCTGAAGTGATTTCTATTGTCTTTCTTGTCCTTCTTGTCTTCGTGATGTTGATTACTTGTTGAGGTAATTGCTGTAGAGGTCCTGGAGCTCGGCTGGGGTGATGCCCACGGCCTTGAGCTGGCCCAGGAAGTAGTCCATTTCGCCCTGCATGAGCTGTTCGCGGCGCGAGGCGACAATCTTTTCCTTGGCCTCGGAGCTCACAAAGTAGCCCAGTCCGCGCTTGGTGTAGATCACGCCGCTGTGCTGCAGGTGGTCGTAGGTGCGCGCCACGGTGTTGGCATTGACCTCGATCTCGGCTGCAAGTTCGCGCACGCTGGGCACCTTGCCCTCGGGAACCAAGGCCCCGGAGAGGATCTGGTCACCGATGCGGTCTGCAATCTGCAGATAAATCGCTTTATTATCCTTGAAGTTCATGATTCTATTCTGTTTTATAATGTGTTACTTCCACCACTTGAGTGAAATGACGTCTTTGCGCTTGAACAGGTACCAGGCCAGCGAGAAATACAGTACAACCTGGATGGCCGAGACACAGATGATGCTGGTCGAGAAATGGCCGCCGGTGATGAATTCCATAAACCAGAGTCCCATTGACTGAAAGTCGCCGAAGAAGTAGAACAGGGGCGCTGCGATGATGAACAGGGCAATCTCGATGGCATAGAGGGCGGCAAACGTCTTGAGCAGTGACAGTCGGGGCCAGATGATGCTGCCCAGCAGGTAACAGCCGGCATTGGCAATGAAACCGATCCACACGCCCACCTTCATGCCCGTAGCCACGTCGGACAGTTCTTCAATTCCATCAAGGCTTGAACCGATATATGAGAGGCTGTTGAGGAAATTGATGGGGCCAGGCACGATGAAGGTCTCGCTCCTGAAGAAGGACAGCACGGCAATGCGGGTCAAGTCGGCCAGCTGGGCGCAGGCGAAGAAGGCTACAAAGATCCCCACCACATAGATGAGCACGTTGACCAGGAACTTCTCGAGCGTCGATGAGGGCGAGGTAAACATGCTGGTGCGGCCCGTCTTGGTCGTCAGGTTGCGGAAGGCCAGTGAAGCCGAGACGCAAATGATGAGGCCCAGCATGCTGGCCACGAACGTCTGGGGCGTGTTGGTCTCCATCGCTTCATAGATGCCGTCGCCGAGGCCTGTGACCAAGTTGCCCAGGATCATGATGAGCGTGAGGAAACCATAGACGCAGATGACGGTGAACAGCAAGGCGCGCTTGTTCTCGACGACTTCCTTGCGCAGGGTGGCCGTGAAACGGCTCCAGTCGAATGTTTGATTGACGGTGGTATTCATAACAGTGGGATTCATTTTGAGGAGGTGAATAATTGATTGATGGACTCGGGAGCCTGGATGGTGGCGTTGAAGAGCATCTCCAGGTCAACCTTGGTTTCCTCGCCCTGCTGGGCGGGAACGGCACCGAGCGGGCCGTAGGGGCTTTGCAGCACAAAGATGGGATGGTCGCCCTCGCGCAGCGGGCGGAAGGCGATGTGGCTCACGACGTCGGCAATGCTGGCATTGAGCAGCACCTTGCTGTGGTCGATGATGGCGACGTGGTCCAGGATGTCACTGATGTCGCGCACCTGGTGGGTCGAGATGAGGATCATCTTGTCGTCGGTCATGCCGGTGGTGATGAGTTTGCGGAACTGGCTCTTGCTGGGGATGTCCAGGCCGTTGGTCGGCTCGTCCATGATCAGGGCACGGGTGTTGGTGGCAAAGGCGAAGGCCATGAACACCTTCTTCTTCTGGCCCATCGACAGGGCGTGCAGCTTGGCATCCATCATCCCGCCCATCTCAAAGATCTCCAGGTAGCGCTCCATGTCCTCCATCGAGAAGCGGGGATAGAACGGCGCATTGATGTCCACATACTTCTTGAGGGTCAATCGCGGCAACTCAAATTCCTCGGGGACCAGGAACAGGTCGCCCATCGTCTGGGGCAGGCGACGGCGCACGTTGATGCCGTCCATGGTCACCTCGCCGGACTGTGGCGTCAGCAGACCCGTCATCAGGTAGATGAGTGTGGACTTGCCGGCTCCGTTCTTTCCTAGCAGACCGTAAACATTGCCGGCCTCCAAATTCATCGAGAAGTTGTTGAAAAGCTCAACACCCTTCTTGTTGTAGCTGAAGCTTATTTCATTGAATGTAAACATAATAGATAGATATTTAAGTGAATTATTTAAATACTTGTCTAGTGTACTACTCAACTAGTACACTGCAAAGGTATAACAAAGTATTTGAATCCACCAAATTCTTTAACATATTTTAAGATTTTTCTTCATGGATGGTAGCTATTCTGCACATCGGGCCGCCCCCCTAATGCCGCTAAGTTTCTATTCAAACAACCATAACAACTATTTTACAACATCAACAACTTTTTAAAAAAAACAACTGAAGTATCTGGGGGCATCCGCGACCTCTTGGGGTGCACGCTAAGCCGCGAAGTCGCTAAGTTTTTTAAGTTTTATTGCTCGCAAGGGCTCGCAATCACAGTGCGGATGCAAAAATAAGAAGGTTGTGATCACTGGTTGTTGCGGTTGTCTGGAATAGGAGGGTTGGGGTGGTATTTCGGTATTGTTGGGCTGGAAATAAGAATTTGCGCCACCCGGCGTGGTGCCGGATGACGCAAATGACTATAGGACTAGAGTTCCTGTCTGGCTGTCTTATTTAGGCATCGCCTTTCAACAGCAGATTGATCAGGGATGTTACATCGGTGATGTTCACAGCACCATCGCCGTTCACGTCGGCAGCATCGAGGTTGACGATGCTGGCATTGCCGCTGAGCAGATAGTTGATCAGTGCTGTGACGTCGGTAATGTTGACGTTGCCGTCATTGTTCACGTCGCCGACCTTGAAATCACTGCCGCCGGCCTCGTTGCTGAAGTACATGTCCTGCACGTCGGCCAGGGCGAGGGTTGTCGTGCCATCGACGTTGGTCACGGTGATGTGGGTATCGTCATAGGTCACCTTGATGCCTTCTACCGAGCAGGTCACGGTCGAGCCGCCAACCTTGGTAAACTTCAGGTAGCTATAGGTCTCGGCACTGCTGACCAGGGCCACCAGGGCGATGAGCATAGTTATAATAGTCTTCTTCATAATATTCAAATCTTATTTTGATATTCTTAATGCGAATAACTACGTGATGAATTACCAGCCGCTGCCTGAATAGCTAGAGAGTGACACTGTTGTGCCGCCCGTGGCACTGGGATAACCCTTGCCGCTCCAGAAGCTTGTTCCGCTGCCGGTCACGCCAGACTTGACAGATGTTGTTGACGGTGTGGTGACCACCATGGTTTTGGAGCTTGACGAGCCACCGCCAGGGCCCCAACCACCGCCACCGCCTTGCGACGAGAAGGTGGGCGTATAGACTGCCATGACGGCTGTGCCACCATTGTAGAGACCATACCACGTGTTGGCGCTTGCTGTACACGATTTACAGGTCTGGCTGATGCTGGCTCCGCTCTCGATGGCACCCATGTTGCCGCCGATGGCCATCAGTGAGGCACCACTCTGGATATAGACTTTGTAGCCACCCTCGCTGTTGGCATCGAGACCCTCCTCGCTACCGCAGCAGAAGACGTATCCACCACTCAGGTACATGTTGCCGTTGGAGTCGATGGCATCGTTGCCGGTAGCCACGGCATAGGTGTAGCCGCCGGTGAAGTACATGTGAGAGGCGCTGTTCAACGCGTCATCATAGCTGGTGACCTCGATGTAGCCGCCCTTGATGTACATGTTGGACTTGGACTCGATGCCCTCGGCACCTTCGCCACCCGTGGCGCTCACGCTGATGGAGCCGCCATTGATGGTAAGGTTGCCCTCGGCACGGATGCCCTTGGGCGACGAGGAACCGTCGCTGTTGGTGTCGCTGCTGCCGGGTCCCCAGGGGTTCCAGCCGCCACCGCCAGGACCGCCGCCGCCACCGCTGCCGCTGGATCCATACTTGGCACCAGTGGTCTTGACGGTGATGTTGCCATCGTTGATGGTGAGCGTGCCGTTGAAGTTCATGCCCTTGCCGCCGGCACCGGTTGCCGTCAGGTTGAACGTGCCGCCGTCGATCACGGCATTGCCTTTGCCCTTGATGCAGGCTGCACCGCTGGCACTGTTGTCGTTGTAAGTCTCACCGCCGCCGCTCACGGTGCCCGTGATGGTGCCGCCCGTGATGTGCAGGTTGCCGTCAGGCTTGATAGCCTTGCTGGCAGCACCTGGAATGGTGAAGTTGATGGTGCCGCCGGTGATGTCCATATTGCCGTCGCACTTGATACCGTGGTCATAGGTGTTGAGCGTCAGCGTGCCGTCGCTGATGAGGACGGTACCCTCGCTGTGGATGCCCTCGGCCTCGTCCTTGCTGGTGGTGCACTTGAAGTTGGCACCGTTCAGGATGAAGGCATAGTCAGCCTTTGCACACTTGACGTTGGTCGTATCGGTCGTGCCGTAGGCCCACGGCTGTCCCGAGCAGTTGATGTCGATCGAGCCGGCAGTGGCGGTCAACGTGCTGTCACACTTCATGCCGCGCGTGCCGTTGCCCGTCATGGTGATGTTGACCACGGCGGCGTCACCGTTGATGGTCAGGTTGCGGTCGGTGCTGATGCCGATGGGTTCCTTGATCTTGAGGTCGGTAGCATCCCAGGAGGCCGTGCCGCTGTGGTTGAGCGTCAGGGTGCCGCCGGTGATGTCGATGTTGCCCTCGGCCTTGATGCACTTGGTGGCCGTGGCACTGGCGTTGATGGTGAGCGTGCCGCCCTGGATCAGGACGTGGCCGTCTAGCGTCGGGTCGGCAGTGTCCTCGGCATCGACCTGGATGCCGTCGTCACCGCAACTCTGGATGTTGACGGTACCGCCGTTCATCTGGAAGTACTGGACGACGTTGATGGCGTCGGCCACAGCACCGGTGATGGTGATGTTGCCCACGGTCTTCTTCACCTCCATGTACTCGTTGCAGGCCAGGGCATGCTTCTTGTTGCCCGTGATGGTGAGCGAGCCGCCCTTACTGAACTCGGCATGGCCCTTGACGAGGAATGCGGCCTTCTTGGTGTTGTTGGCACCGTCGGCCAGGGTGTTGGTCGTGCCCTCGGCCAGCTGCACGGCGATGCGCTTGCTGTTCTGGATGTTGATGGCGGCGCTGTCGGGGTTCACCAGATTGACGCCGTTGAGCACCAGGGTCATCTTGTACTTGCCCACGTGGTAGAAGCAGCCGCTCGAGCTGGTGCCTTGCAGGGTGTAGGTGTACTCGGTGGCCACGGCGTCGTCCTGCATCACGGCGACACGTGCCCCCGTCACCTGGGCGGTGATGTGGTTGGCGATGTTACCGGCCACATAGACGTCGGCCACGCTGCCCGCGTACTTGACAAGGACGTTGTCGTCGGCAAACGTCTCGTTGGTGACGGTCACGCTGTCCACGTCGGCCAGGGTGAAGCCCTTCTCAAGCACGGTGAGCAGGCTGCCCGATGAGTAGGGCATCGTGCCCACCGATTGGGTGTTGTAGGCCCAATGCACATGCCCAGTGTGTATCCACATGGTCTGCTGTGCATAGCCCAAAACACCTGTCGTAGCAATCAATAGTGCTAAAAGAATGCATTTTCTCATAATAATGTGAAACTTTAGGTGTATTTTGAACGAATTAAAACATGATTAGTCCGTGCAAAACTATTTAACATTATGATAAAATGCAAACCAAGTGGCCGAGTTTTCAACCAATCCCCGTTTTTCATCGGTCAATAATTAAAAAAATGTAAGTGTCCAGCGGTGGCTTGTGTGTTGTTTCTATATAAATGTGGGGGGGTGTGTCATCATTCAGTTGCTGGCTTTTAATCGGCCTTGCGGCCGAGAAATTAGCAAAATTTCTCGGGCGAAGCTCGATCAAAGGGTCCAGATACCAATGATGTGACACAGCCCGCATGTCGTGCCTTGCAGCGATGTCGCTGGGCGCGCTAGTCGTTGATGCTGTCCAGGTGGGTGATGGTGCGTAGCACCGTCAGGGCGCTGCTCACGCTCGTGATGTTGCTGATGATGATGCTGCGCCGGTTGTTTTTCTGGCTCAGGGCGCAGCGCTTGGGGTTCTGCTGGACGTAGTTGAGGATGCGCCCGAAGGCCGGCGACTGGTAATAGGCTACATTCTCCTCGCCCACCATGAACAGGTGCATCCGCGTCTGGCGGATGACGAGTTTCTCGATGCCCAGGCGGCGTGCCGTGCGGCGCAGGGGCACGATGCGGATGAGTTCGGCGGCCATCTCGGGAATCTTGCCGAAGCGGTCCACCATTCTCTCCTCAAAGGCCTCGACCTGGTCGTCGGTCTCCATGTTGTCGAGTTCGCGGTAGAGGGTGATGCGCTCGTTCTCCTGGGGCACATAGCTGGCCGGGAACATCAGCTCCAGGTCGGTATCGACGACGCAGTCGGTGACAAACTCGGTGTTCCCTTCAAGTCCGTCAGATCCGTCACCCCCGTTTTTCCCGTTTCCCATCGCCGCAAAAGTCCCGGCAAACTCCTCGGTGCGCAGCTCGGTGACAGCCTCCTTGAGCACACGCTGGTAGGTCTCATAGCCCAGGTCGGCGATGAAGCCGCTCTGCTCGGCACCCAGCAGGTTGCCCGCGCCGCGGATGTCCAGGTCCTGCATGGCAATCTGTATGCCGGACCCCAGGTCGCTGAAGCTCTCGATGGCCTGCAGGCGGCGCCGGGCATCGGTGGCCAGCGGCTTGCCTGGCGGCACGAGCAGGTAGCAGAAGGCCTTGCGGCTGCTGCGTCCCACGCGGCCGCGCAGCTGGTGCAGGTCGCTCAAGCCGTAGCGGTCGGCATTGTTGATGATGATGGTGTTGACATTGGGCATGTCGATGCCGTTCTCGATGATGGTCGTCGAGAGCAGCACGTCATAGTCGTGGTTGCCAAAGTCGATGATCACCTGCTCCAGCTTCTCGGGCGGCATCTGGCCGTGGCCCACGATGACGCGGGCGTCGGGGACGACGCGCGTGATCATGTTCTCGAGCTGCTCGAGCTGCTCGATGCGGTGGTTGACAAAGAAGACCTGCCCGTTGCGCGAGAGCTCAAAGTTGATGGCCTCGGCGACGATGTCGTCGTTGAGGGTGCCCACGGTGGTGAGGATGGGGTAGCGGTTGGCGGGCGGTGTGGTCAGGGTGCTCAGGTCGCGGGCGCCCATGAGCGAGAACTGGAGAGTGCGCGGGATGGGCGTGGCGCTCATCGTCAGGGTATCGACGTTGAGTTTCATCTGCTTGAGTTTGTCCTTGACAGCGACGCCAAACTTCTGCTCCTCGTCGACGACCAGCAGGCCCAGGTCGTGGAACTGCACGGTCTTGCCGATGAGCTTGTGGGTGCCGATGAGGATGTCGATCTTGCCCTCCTTGAGGTCGGCGAGCAGCTGCTTGACCTCCTTGGGCTTGCGGGCGCGGCTCAGGTAATCGACCCTGACGGGGAAGTCCTGCAAGCGCTCCTTGAAGGTGTGGTAGTGCTGGAAGGCCAGCACCGTCGTGGGCACGAGGACGGCGGTCTGCTTGCCGTCGGTCGCGGCCTTGAAGGCGGCGCGCACGGCAATCTCGGTCTTGCCGAAGCCCACGTCGCCGCAGATGAGGCGGTCCATCGGCTTGTCGCTCTCCATGTCGGCCTTGACGGCCTGGGTGGCGGTGAGCTGGTCGGGCGTGTCCTCATAGATGAAGGAGGCTTCCAGCTCTTGCTGCAGGTAGCCGTCGGGGGTGTAGGCAAAGCCCTTCTGCTCCCGGCGGGCGGCATAGAGGCGGATGAGCTCGCGGGCGATGTCCTTGAGGCGGCTCTTGGTGCGCGACTTGATCTTGGCCCACGCATTGCTGCCCAGGCGGTTGAGCCGCGGCGCCTCGCCCTCCTTGCTGCGGTACTTGGAGAGCTTGTGCAGCGAGTGGATCGACACATAGGCCTCGTCGCCGTTCAGGTAGGTGAGCTTGATCATCTCCTGGGGCGTGCCGTTCATCGAGGTGCGGATGAGGCCGCCGAACTTGCCGACGCCCAGGTCCTCGTGGACGATGTAGTCGCCCTTCTCGATCTGGTTGAGCTCCTTGAGCGAGAGGGCGAGCTTGCCCGAGCGGGCGCGGTCGCTCTTGAGGTTGTACTTGTGGAAGCGGTCAAAGATCTGGTGGTCGGTGAAGACACACAGCTTCAAGTCCTCATCGACAAAGCCCTCGTGCAGGGTGCGCAGCACGGGCTCGAAGCGGATGTCGTCGCCCCGGTCCTCAAAGATGTTGTGCAGTCGCTCGATCTGCTTGGCGCTGTCGCTCAGGATGATGATGCGGTATCCACGGGACAGGAAGTCGGTGAACGACTGCCCGATGAGGTCAAAGTTCTTGTGGTAGATCCCCTGGGGCTTGCAGTGCAGCGTCAGGCGCTTGATGCCGCGCTGGGGAGCCGCCTCGCCGTTGACCAGGGCGATGCGCCGCAGCGCGTGCAGCCGCTGGACAAACAGGTCGGCATCGACGACCTTGCGCGTCGCCTGGGTGTCGCCCTCGTCGGCAATCAGGGCACTGGCCGACATGCTCTCCTGGGCGACCTCGCGGATGCGTGCCTCCAGCCACTGCTCGCTGCGGCACAGCACGATGGTGTCGTCGCCCACATAGTCGAGCAGCGACACGTTGTCCTCACGGCCACCGCCCGGCGAGCTGTTGTTGAGGATGCTCACTTGCTCCAGGCGTTCCTCGCTCAACTGCGTCTCGACGTTGAAGGTGCGTATCGAGTCGATGTCGTCGCCCCAGAAGTCGATGCGGTAGGGCAACTCGTTGCTGTAGGAGAACACGTCGAGGATCGAGCCGCGCACGCTGTATTGCCCCGGCTCATAGACGTAGTCGGCTGCCGTGAAGCCCAGCTCCCGCAGGCGTGCCACCGTCTCGCCCAGGTCGGCAGTGCCGCCGGCCCGCAGTTGCACTGTGCTGGCCTCCACTTCCTCGCGGCGGCGCACACGCTCGGCCAGCGCCTCGGGGTAGGTCACCACCCAGCGCACGTCCTTGTCGTCAAACCAGCGGTTGAGCACCTCGGTGCGCAGGATCTCGTTGGGGGCATCCACCTGGCCGTACTTGATGTCGCGCTTGTAGCCCGACGGGAAAATCAGCACCTGCTTGTCGCCTGCCAGTTGGCACAGGTCGTTGTACATGTAGCCCGCCTCGTCCAGGTCGTTGACCACGATCAGGTAGGGGCAGTCGCGCTGCGGCAGGCGTGCCATGAGCATCGCCGCGCTCGACCCGGCCAGTCCGTCGATCACCGCATTGCCGTCGGCCGCCACCAGCTTCTTGATGGCCGCCGCCCGGCTCTTGCCGTTCATTAACTCACACAGTTCCCGTATCTCCATGACTGCAAAGTTACTCAATTTTCCTCAATTGCCCCCCACCTGACACGATTATCGGGAAAACAATGATTGGCTGTCCGGGAAAATGATCAGCATGGTTGCAAAGGCACTTCGGCATCAATGCTGTTAGGATGATTTCTCATCAAGGGGCTTGACTTGTCGGGCGAGCAGATGTTGCAGAACTCAGCCAGCAAACATGAGATCGCGCTGCGCGCGAGAAATTCAACAAATTATTAATAAAATTAAAATAAAAATTTATTTTGTTCAATTTTTATACAAATTTGTTTAATTTGGCTTCGCCGAGCTAAAGGTTCTCGGCCGTTAGGCCGATTTAAAAAGCGTCGTCGTGTTTTGCAACATCCACAAACTTTTCTCGGACAACAATAGAAAACAGTCGATGCAATCGACACAAAAAGGACTATTCCCAGACTTGGCCCACTTGACGCGGGTTATTATTAGCAGCGAGGCGCGACGCGGGTGATGCGTCACGCCTGATGGCTATAAGGATCGTCCTTGTTGTATTGGCGGGAATGGCCGTTATTTTTTCTTCTTGGTGGATTTTTTGGATTTCTTGGCGGGCTTGGCCTTGAGGTTGAGCAGGCGGGCATATTCGCCGGGCTTGTCAAACATTTCCTTGGCTTTGTCCAGGAACTCGTCGTCCTTGATCGAGTGCTCGACCTGTCCGCGCTGATAGTAGAGGCGGTCCATGATTTCCTGTCCGAGCAGGTAGGCGATGTCGCGGCGGTGCAGGTCCAGGTCGTGGTCCAGGTCGTGCTTGAGCATCTGCTCGAGCTTGTCGAGCACGGCGGAGGTCGAGTCGTTCATGTAGCCCTCGGCCGTCGCGGTCTTGCGCAGGGTGGCCAGCTGCTGCTCGCACACCTTGTCATACTCAAACTTGTCGGCGTTGATAAAGGCCTTGAACTCGTTGAAGATCGAGTCGGTCACCTGGAAGTCGGCCGGCTTGGGAACCTCGTGTCCATGCTCGGCCACATACTTGGTGGCGAAGTCAAAGTCCCAGCGGTCGCGCATGATGTTATAGACGATGCGCTTCAACTCGCGGGCCTCGACGGTGAGGTCGGGCATGATGCCGCCGCCCTCGCGCACCTCACGGCCGCGTGCCGTGTAGAAGACGCGTGCCGTGCTGTCGGTGGTCGTCTTCTTGTAGGAGCCGTCGGCATTGCGGTTGCCGTAGTCCACCTCCTGGATGAGCCTGCCGCTGGGGATGTAGTACTTGGCGATGGTGACCTTGAGCATGCCGTCATAGGGGAGCGAGCGGGTGGACTGTACCAGTCCCTTGCCGAAGGAGCGCTGGCCGATGATCACGGCGCGGTCCAGGTCCTGCAGGGCGCCTGCCGTGATCTCGCTGGCGCTGGCCGACCCGCCGTCGATGAGGATCGCCAGGGGAATGTCGGTATCCACCGGATCGACGGTCGTCTTGTAGGTGCGCTCGCTGGACTTGTCACGTCCGCGCATCTGCAGCACCTGGGTGCCCTTGGGCACAAAGCAGCCCACGATCTGGATGGCACCCTCGACGATGCCGCCGCCGTTGCTGCGCAGGTCGAGCACGATGTTCTTCACGCGCGGGTCCTTCTTTAACTCGATGAGGGCGTCGCGCACCTGCTGGGCCGACTTCTCGTTGAAGGTCGTCAGGTCGATGTAGCCGATATTGTCGCGCGTCACGCCGTAGTAGGGCACGGGATTGACGCTGATGGTCTCGCGGTTGAACGAGAAGGTCTTGATGCTGTCCTCATCATAGGGGCGCACCACGGTCACCGTCACGTGGGTGTTGGCCTGGCCCTTGAGCCGCTTGCTCACCTGGTCGCTGGGCCATCCGGCGGTGCTGTCGCCGTCGATCATGATGATGCGGTCGCCCGAGCGCAGTCCGGCGCGTGCCGCGGGGCTGCCCTCATAGGGGCCGCTGATGTACACGCCCTTCTTGCCGTCGATGGTGCGTTCGGTCAGGTAGCTGCCGATGCCGCCATACTCGCCCGTGCTCAGCGTCATGAACTCGTCGGTCTCCTTGGCGGGGATATATTCGGTATAGGGGTCGATGTCGTCGAGCATCGCGTTGATGGCGTTCTCGATCGACTTCTGGGCATCGATGGTATCGACATAGAACGTGTTCAACTCCTTGTACAGCGTGTTGAAGATGTCCAGGCTGCGTGCCACGGCGGTGTCGTCGTTGACCGCCTTGTCCTCGTCGGCCAGGGCCGTCGGGACCGCCAGGGCTGCCACGATGCAGGCCCATGCCAGATATTTGAGCGTCTTTTTCATTATTGTTGATCACTTATTGGACTGCGAAAATACTATTATTCCCCGAATTTGGGCCGTTTTTAGGCCCTAAAAAAGCGTTATGACACTAATTTTTTCAAGTTTTTTCATTTTTTTATTGCACAGTTCAATTATTGGTACTATCTTTGCACCGCATTTTTCGGCAGGGTTCTCTGCTGGAGGGTGTGAAACGCTTCTTTAGCTCAGTTGGTTAGAGCATCTGACTGTTAATCAGGGGGTCCTTGGTTCAAGTCCAAGAAGAAGCGCTAGGTAACATAATAGATAGATATTGAGAGAGGAATGCTTCTTTAGCTCAGTTGGTTAGAGCATCTGACTGTTAATCAGGGGGTCCTTGGTTCAAGTCCAAGAAGAAGCGCCAAGAAGAGACTGCGTGAGCAGTCTCTTTTTGGTTGTTGCCGGTACCTGTCAGGGAACATGAGATCGCGCTGCGCGCGAAAAATTAAACCCTAACTTTGCAGCGATGAAAGTTTGACGAATAAACTTTCATCGCTGCACGGCTTTTATTACCTTTGTCGTATTAAGGTAATGATTGACCGCCGGGGAGACAATCAATTAATTTAACTA
>JAFTFA010000253.1 GCA_017449785.1 Muribaculaceae bacterium
CTAGCAGTTTGATGCCTCCATGATCGGAGATAATGACTGGGAGACGTATTGGGCTCCGAAGGATGGTGTGACGACCGCCGAAATTGTCATCAAGACCAAGAAGGATGTCACCCTGGACTGCATCATGCTGCAGGAATACATACCGCTGGGGCAGCGGGTCAAGGAATTTGTCCTGGAGTACAAGACCTGCTGCGGCAAGTGGGTGCCGCTGCTGGTGGACGAGGAGACAACAACCATCGGCTACAAGCGCATTGTGCGCTTCCACGAGAAGACGGCCAGCGAATGGCGCATCCGCATCCTTGATGCCCGTGCCTGCCCGTGCATCAACAATGTCGAAGGCTACTATATCAATCATTAAAAAGACTTAAAGGAACATGGGAAATGTGAGTGAAAGGGCAATGCGTATTGCCGAAGAAATCGCGAGGCGTACCGGCACCCAACATTATCGGCTGGTGCTCAACGAGCAGCGGCAGCCCGAGATGACTGGCAGCAAAATAGGTGGCGATCCCTACTGGCCGGCCGATCGGCCTTTTCCCGTTGACAGCCAGGGGAACAAGTTGTCACTGCTCATGCAGATCAACTGCGGGGACGCTGGACTACAGGCTCCGCTGCCCGACCACGGCATCCTGCAATGGTTCATCAGCCTTGACTCGGAACTGATGTATGGCTGCCGGGGCAATTATGATGAAGAAGGCAACGGATTCCGTGTCGTGTACCACGAGATGATTCAAGATGCTGTCACCCAGGCTCAAGGCACTGTGGATCGTGATCTCACGCCCGTGAAACGCGAGGTTGCCATTGATGTCGTTCAAGAACAGACGGTTATGGGTGTCAATGATGGGCACTTCAACCAGATTTTCTTTGACATCGTGAAGGAGATCACGGGCGTTGAACATGCCGGGAAGGAATGGTATGATTACCTTGACAATGATGATTGCCTGTACTTTGAACGTCAGCTGGGCATGAAGCGGCCCTGCCACCAGATGCTGGGTTATCCCGCCTATACTCAGGGTGAAGCCCGCCGCGACATCGACCGCCACGACACACTGTTGTTCCAACTGGATTCCCAGTTCTCGACCCTCGACCGCAATCAGGCACTGGTCATGTGGGGAGACATGGGCAGCGGCTTTGTCTTCATCAATCGTGATGACCTCGCCGCCCTCGACTTCGGGCACACCTATTACTGCTGGGATTGCGGGTAAAGCCCGTAGCTGCCATAGCAAACATTTTGCCCGTCACATGAAAAAGAGTGCCCTGTCATCGCTTGGACAGGGCACTTCATTTCAACTTATTCTGCTAGCACATTAATGATAATCAAGCATTAACCGCAGCGCGAGGTGCCGCAGTTGGTGCAGATGAGGCAACCCTCCTGATAGACGAGGGTGTCTTGTCCGCAATTGGGGCAACGTTCGGCTGCCGCCTCACCATTGTGGATGTAACGTTTCAAGGCACGCTCAACACCCATCTTCCAGGTATTGATCGACTGGCTGTCAAGTTCCAGGCTGCTCACGAGCTTGAGCACCTGGGGAATGGGCATGCCATAGCGCAGCACGCCCGAAATCAACTTAGCATAGTTCCAGAACTCGGGGTTGAACTTCTCGCTCAGGCCCTCGATAGTCGTCTTGAAACCGCGCTTGTTGATGAACTGGAAGTCATAGCGCTTGACGCCATCCTCGCCGACGGCCTTGATGATCTTGCCCTTGGTCACCGACTTGGGGCAGAAGATGCCCTCGTCGTCATCGGCAATACCGGTGAAGATTTCATAGGGGCGGCCATCAATCAAGCCGATGAAGGCAATCCACTTCTCCTTCTTGTTCTGGAAACGCACGACGTCGGCTTCCAGCTCAATGGGACGCTTGAGGATGTGTTCCTCCTCGGCGATATAGCGTGCGGCCTGTTCCTCTTTAGCGCCGGTTTCCTTCTCTCTCTCCTTCTTCTTGTCGTTGTCGCTCAGGGCCACCAGGACGCCGGTGCGTGAACCGTCACGATAAACGGTACAGCCCTTGCAGCCGCTGCGCCATGCCTCGACATAGAGCTTGCCCACCATCTCCTCGCTGATGTCATTGGGCAGGTTGATGGTGACGCTGATGCTGTGGTCCACCCACTTCTGCACCTCGCCCTGCATCCTGACCTTGTTGACCCAATCGACATCATTAGCTGTGGCCTTGTAATAGGGCGAACGCTCGACGATGGCGTTGAGTTCCTCCTGGGTGTAGTCACGACGCACGGGGATGTTGTTGATGTTCATCCAGGTCACCAGCTTGTGGTGATAAACGATGAACTCCTCAAACGAATCGCCGTTCTCATCCACCAGATCGACATGGACATCCTTGTCGCTGGGATTGACCTTGCGGCGGCGTTTATAGACGGGCATGAAGACAGGCTCGATGCCCGAAGTGGTCTGGGTCAGCAGGCTGGTAGTGCCCGTGGGAGCAATGGTCAGGCAAGCGATGTTGCGGCGACCATACTTCAGCATGTCCTCATAGAGCTCGGGGCTCGCTTCACGCAGGCGGTTGATATAGGGGTTCTTCTCCTCGCGCTTGGCGTCATAGATCTCAAATGCACCGCGCTCCTTGGCCATCTGTACCGATGAACCGTAGGCGGCCAGGGCCAAAGCCTTGTGGACGCTGACCGAGAACTCAGTTGCCTCGGGCGTGCCATAGCGCAGGCCCATGGCGGCAATCATGTCGCCCTCGCCCGTGGTGCCGACACCCGTGCGACGACCCTTGAGCGTCTTGTTGCGGATCTTGTTCCACAGGTTGAGCTCGGTTGTCTTGACCTCCTGGGTCTCGGGATCTGACTTGATCTTGTCGAGAATCTTCTCGATTTTCTCCATCTCCAGGTCGATGATGTCGTCCATCATGCGCTGGGCACAAGCGACATGATCGGCAAACATGTCGTAGTCAAAGTGGGCCTCGGGCGTGAAGGGATTCTTTACATAGCTGTACAGGTTGATGGCGATGAGGCGGCAGCTGTCGTAGGGACACAAGGGAATCTCGCCACAGGGGTTGGTTGAGATGGTCTTGAAGCCCAGGTCGGCATAGCAGTCGGGAAC
The DNA here is from genome assembly GCA_017449785.1 of Muribaculaceae bacterium. GTDB lineage: Bacteria > Bacteroidota > Bacteroidia > Bacteroidales > Muribaculaceae > Sodaliphilus. The sequence continues at coordinate 3,056 of JAFTFA010000253.1, forward strand.
CGACTCGCGGGTAATGGTGTCCCAGAAGAGGATTCCGGGCTCGGCACTGCGCCACGCGTTGTGTACGATCTTGTTCCACAAGCGGGCTGCGTCAATATCTTTCTCGTAGAGCGGTTTGTCGCTGTCGATGGGATACTGCTGGTGATAGGGCTTGCCCTCGACAGCAGCCTGCATGAAGGCATCGTCGATGCGCACCGACACGTTGGCGCCCGTCACCTTGCCCTCCTCCATCTTGGCATCGATAAATGACTCGGCATCAGGATGCTTGATGCTCACGGTCAGCATCAAGGCACCGCGGCGGCCATCCTGGGCCACCTCGCGCGTGCTGTTGCTGTAGCGCACCATGAAGGGGACAAGTCCTGTTGATGTCAAAGCGCTGTTCTTGACGGGAGAGCCCTTGGGGCGGATGTGGGAAAGGTCATGACCCACGCCGCCACGGCGCTTCATGAGCTGCACCTGCTCCTCGTCGATCTTGAGGATGCCGCCGTAGCTGTCGGGTTCACCGTCCAGGCCGACAACGAAGCAGTTGCTCAACGAACCTACCTGGAAGTTGTTGCCGATGCCGGCCATGGGGCTACCCTGGGGCACGATATAACGGAAGTGACTCATCAACTCAAACAAGCGGTCCTCGCTCAGCGGGTTGGGATACTTATTCTCGATGCGGGCAATCTCACGGGCAATGCGGTGATGCATATCGTCGGGCGTTTGCTCGTAAAGATGGCCGAAGGAGTCCTTCAAGGCATATTTAGTCGCCCAGACTCTTGCGGCCAGTTCATCGCCGTCAAAGTACTTCAACGAGGCCTCGTATGCCTGCTGATAAGTGTAGGTTTTTTGTTCCATTGCTATTGTATTGCTAATTAGGTCGTTTTTAAGGAATTATAGTTACAAGATTGCCATAGCGGCAAAATCCTTGCAAAGTTAATACCTAATTTTTAAATAACAAAATTTACAATGGAATTTCTAAAGTTTTTATAAAAATTTTATAATCCTTTCATTATCAACGCATTAAAAAATCAAACATCAAGAAAAGTTTTCCAAAACGATAATCGATCGAATAACAAAGTCTCTCAAAACAAGCAACTTGCAACAAACAAGGACGCTCCCGTCAAGAGAACGCCCTTGTTGATAACTTAATGGAAAACTGTAGTTTCCTGTTGAGGCTTTATTTCAAGGTTCCGTCTTGAGCAGCCTTGATCATGTCCTCGTTGGCCGTGATGTAGATCTCGACGCGGCGGTTCTGGGCACGACCGGCCTCGGTGTCATTGCTGGCAACGGGATAGTCGTAGGCCAGACCCTGGCTGGTGAGACGACCCTTGGGGACACCGGCATTGGTGAGGTAGTTCATCACCTCGCTGGCGCGGGCGTTGGAAACCTTCTCGTTGGCAGCGCGGGTACCCACGTTGTCGGTATGGCCGTAGATCTGCACGTCGGTCTGGGGGTTGTTGAGCAGAGAATTGGCAAACTTGTCGAGCGAAGCCTTGGCATCGCTTCCCAGCTTGGAGCTGTTGAAGCCGAACAGGATACCGTTGTCGAAGGTCACCTTGATGCCCTCAAAGCCGTTGACGTCGGTCACGGTATCGACCTGAGCACCGGCGATCTGAGCCAGCTCGCGGGCCTGCTTGTCCATCTTCTTGCCGATGAGCGTGCCGGCAACACCGCCAGCCACAGCACCGATGGCACCGCCGATGGCAGCACCCTTACCCTTACCGATGAGCGCACCGATGCCAGCACCGATAGCGGCACCGCCACCACCGCCGATGAGACCGCCCTTGGTGGCGTTGTTCATTGAACCACAACCCGAAACACCCAGCATGAGCAATACGCTCAATAATACACATAAACTCTTTTTCATTTTAGTAATATTTTAATGAATAATGTGAATTAATTGTCATTACGAAATGCAAATGTAGCAATAAATTCTAAATAAACACCTCTTTAGACCAAAAAATCACTCGACTGTTTATTCAAGGCCGTTGTAACCACCTGCCTAACTCGAGTTTTAATTCACAAAATACTCCCGAAGGCGTACTTCGGGAAAAGTATTAACAATTACTAATATATATGTTAAATTAATGTTAAAATTTAATGAGTGTGACTCGAGCCAGGTCACCTACAATCCCTGAGAAACTACTTTCCGGGATTTGGAAAGGATATAAAGGTATGTATGATGGTCGAGTAATATATACTTCAAAAAAAGCAGTTAAGGGGGTTAATCATTTCAAAGAGATATGTGAAAACCTGGATCAATATGAATAATTCCAATAAACTTATCAGAGATTTATCAGTCTAACTGATAGAAAGGAGGAAAGATTATGGATTTTTTAAGTATAATATGGATAATAATTGGAATCATAACAATGATATTTGGATTGTATTATATTGTGATTTTACCAATATATTATTTAATTAAGATCTGGCTAAATAGAC
>JAFTFA010000254.1 GCA_017449785.1 Muribaculaceae bacterium
GAACTGGTACCAGGTTGCACGCTGGGTTTCACCGTTGCGGGTATGCACGTTGGCCACCTGCTTGTCGGTAATATAGTTCATGCCGACGCGCATCGAGTCGGGATGAATGGCCACGCGATACTGGAAGTAGCGCTCATACTCATTCAGGGTGTTATCCTGGTTGATATCCTCGACATCGGGCGTGGAGCGAGACGTCTGATACTGACCGTCACTGACGTCACTCTGCGAGAGCGAGTTGCCTTCGGTACCGTTATAGTGCTTGTAACGGTCGTTGATGGTGGTGCGCTGCTGGTCGTAGTAATTGTGACGGTAGAAGGCATAATTATCGGATGCCGGGTCATTGAAGGGCGAGAACGGATCCTGCTGCATGGCCGAGACGGTCGACTCGGGCAGCGTTGCGCGCAACTCATTCAGGAACTTGGAGTAGGTGGGATGATTAAACTCCTCGGCAGTGGACAGTCCGTCGAGACCGACGTCCTGGAGAATGCGGGCACCGTTGGTGTTGTCGAAGGCATAGGTCAAAGACGTCTGTGAGGATACCTTGCCCCAGACAGTGTTGGACACATAGGTGGAGTCCCCGTTGATGGGCAGACCGTTCTCATAACTCTTGAGACCGTCCTTGAGGATATCTTCACTCACCTCACCCAGGTTGAAGTAGAGGTAACCGCCATCGTCGTTACCCAGGTCGGGATCCATGAAGGGGTCAAGCATCCAGAACTGGATATACTCGATGTTGGCCAACTCAAAGTTGGTATTATCAATCTTGCGCATGATACCACCCCACCTTTTCTCGGGATAGAGCAGATAGCCGTCAGGATCGACATTGGTGCCGTCGAGGTTATACGGGCCACGCTCGCGGGGATAGAACGACAAGTTCAACGTCTGGATCACCGACGACTGACCATAGTTGAGCTCACGGCCGGGGAACACCTCGCTGAACGGAACCTCGCGGGCATAAGGATAGGACAGCGCGTCGAGGTCATTCTTGATATAGCCGGGAGCATAGGATGAGTTGCGCTGGGTGAACATGCGATCCACATAGTACCAGGAGAGCAATGCACGGTTCTTGCCGTAGTTCACGTCATTGTTCAAGGTCGCCTCGGGGAACAGTGCCGATGCCGAGGCATCATAGGGTACCGATGCCAGAGCCCAGGAATAAGGCGAGCGCATGTCGATACCATTCTGGGTGGACTCGAAGTCGTCGATATAGGAGCTACCGGTGATAGAACCAGTCTTGGCCTGATGGGGAACTAGCTGGGCAAACTCACCGAGGAACGACACGCTCGACGGGGCAACGGCATTGACCGTGGGAATCTTGTTGAGCAGGTTGGTGAGCCACATGAACTGGGTATTGAAAGACATGTTCACGCCCCAGATCGTGTTGTTGACCAGCTCTTGACCGATGGCAACGTTCTCGCCAAGGGCTTTTTCGCCATAGTGCATGACCGTACCACCGACGTGGAAGTTCTTATTGAAGGCATAGTCAAGATCCAAGCCCAGCAACGTCTTGCGTTGCATGTTGAAGGTGGACTGGTTCTCGAGCGAGACGCTGATATTGGTACCCGCGTCGATGATGCTCTGGTTGGTAATGGTCACGGTACCCATCGTGTAGTCCACCGTATAGTCACTGTTCTCGGTCAGCGTGACACCGCCGGCAGTGACGACTACCGAGCCTCGCGCCACGTTGGTGGCGTTAAGACGGATGACGCTACCCGAACTGGACTGGTATTCACCGGCGAGGATGAATTTGTTCTTGTCACTGAACTGCTGGGCCACAGTGAGCGTTGAGTCATACAACTCGGTATAGATATAGTTCTTGGCAATGGCGTCGTCATTGAACTTGGAGCGCAGGTGCTCACCGAAGGGCTCGATGACCGGGAAAATGATCTTACCAGTCGAGGATTGCACCGTGTAGCCCTCGATGTAGTCAAACTTACCGTCGATATTGGTCTGCTGATTGGCATCCAAGCGGTCAAGGTTCATCACCTGAAGCAGCGGGACGCCGTTGATGGCTCCAGCGGGGATATAGGTCAATTCATTACCTGTCGTGTCACTCAGGTACTTGATATTGAGCTTGAAGTTGTTCTTCTGGATCTGGTAAGCACCCAGGGCATAGACATTCTTCATCGCCAAGTCCCACATGGGATAATAGGGCGACGAAGTAGTACCCTTCAACATCTTGACATAGAGTGACTGGTCGGTCGACGTGATGTCACCCGAGAACTCACCCACCTGATAGGTGCGGCCGCCATAGCTGTACTGGTAGGCAACAGCCAGGATCTCGTCGCTGGAGAGCGCCGTCTTGAGCATAATGTAACCCAGATTGGCATTGAGCGTATATTCCGACGACGAGAGCAGTCGGGCACTCTCGATTTTCTCGTAGTCCTTACCACCCTCAAAGTCGAAGTCCTTCATCGGGAGTAACGCCGTCGAGGCCTTGCTCATGTATCGCGCGTCGGGATAAGACTCCTTGATTTCGCTCAACAGGTTGTTAGACGTGTTGGAAGGCATCGACCCAGCATCACCGATCCAGTGGTGGTTGCTGATGTTCTTCTCTTCACCTTCACCCAGGTCCATAAAGGCCATGATGTTGCGCGACTCATTGAAGGTGCTGCGCTTGTTGGTGATCCACACCTCGATGCGGGTAATCTGCACACCCGACGATACCAGAGGCAACTTTGAGCACCAGTTGTCGTAGTTGTCACGGAAGAAGTGGGAAAGGAAGAAGTTACGGTTCTGGTCATACTTGTCGGCCGAGATGGAGAATTCGGTCGTCTGAGAACCGCCACGGCTGTTGACCGTCTGGGTCTCACTGTTCTGCTGCGAGACGAGAGCAGTTGCCGTGAGTTTGCCGAACTGCAACTTAGTCTTGATACCGAACAAGGCGGCACTACCATGTATCAGTGACGATCCCGTGGTCATGCTCACGTTACCGGCCTCAATGTTCTTGATGATTTCATCCTCCTTGCCCTCGTAGGCCAGTTTGAGGTTCTTGCTGTCGAAGTCAAACGTCGCTCCGGTATTATAAGACATGTTGAAGCGCATCTTGTCACCGACGGTGGCAGCGATATTGGCCTGAATCTTCTGGTCAAAGTCAAAATAGGTCTTGCGACGTTGTGACATGGAGAGCGAGGGATTGTCGGTCGAGTTGCTCTTGACACCCATGTTGATGACTACCGAACCGGTCGTCTTCAATTGCACGCCGCCAGGACCGAAGACGCTCTCCAGCGGACCCATACCGAACTGCATATCCAGGAAATTGAACGGGTCTTTCTCCTTGTCCTGGGCACTCTCGGCATTCTTCTGGCGATAGTATTCCATCATTGACCGCCTGAAGTCGGCATTGCTGTACTCGTCGGCCGACATGATGTAAGGGGTGATGATGTCATTGTCACCCAAGCGGGTGTGCACCACATAGCAACCTGTCTCGGGATCAAACTCAACTACCGAAGTGATGTTGGAGGGATCCTTCAAGTCAGCAGCATGCTCGCCACGGCCGAGCACCTCGTCGTAGTTGCGCGGCGTGGTGGGCTTGACGTCAAACTGCAGGTCTAGCGCCGGTGCTTGTTGCTGTTGAGCCGACGGCCTCGTGTCGGGAGGTGGTGGAGGCGGCGGTAAAGTACTAGTGACATATTGTGCCAATGCACGGCCGTTACCGATACACAGCCCAACGAGCAGTGCACCGACAATGATAGCAAATATTATTCCTTTTCGGTTCAACATGAACAACTATCCTTCTTCAAACATGTGTCACCAGCGCCATCACATCATCTTGAGGGCCTGCTTGATAGCATCCTCGACCGAGAGTGACGGGTTGCTGGAAAAGAGCGACTTAAGTGCCTTGTGTGAAGCCTGTTGCGAGAATCCCAACATGATGAGTGCAGCAAGAGCCTCGTCAAAGACTTCGCCACGGGCTTGACCCTTTTCTACTAATAACGTATCACTAGTGGGTTTTATTTTATCCTTGAGGTCAAC
>JAFTFA010000255.1 GCA_017449785.1 Muribaculaceae bacterium
TCCCCAATTCGGTTACTTCCATTGACTACGATGCATTCCTTGGCACCCCATGGTTCGATCATCAGCCTGATGGACTTGTATATGCTGGCCTGGTGGCTTATAAATACAAAGGGACTATGCCCAAAGGCACGAGTATTACTATAAGAGAGGGAACACTAAGTATAGCAAACGGTGCGTTCGATGGGTGCACTTACCTGGAAAGCGTGACCATCCCCAACTCGGTCACTTCCATCGGCGACCGTGCGTTCGCTGGCTGCAGTGCATTGGCGGGCGTGTCCATCCCCAACTCGGTCACATCCATCGGCGACTGTGTGTTCGATGGCTGTAGTAGCCTGACGAGCATAACCATCCCCAACTCGGTTACTTCCATCGGCTACAGTGCGTTCTATGACTGCGATAGCCTGACGAGCGTGACCATCCCCAACTCGGTCACTTCCATCGGCAGCCGTGCGTTCACGGGCTGCAGTGGATTGACCGACCTGATTTGGAACGCCCGGAATTGCTCTACTAACGGAGACATGGAGACCTCCAATTTAGAGAGGGTCACAATTGGCAATGAAGTAGAAGTGTTACCCTTATATTTTGCGAATGGCTCAAAAATTACTTCAGTAACCATCCCCAATTCGGTTACTTCCATTGGCAACTCTGCGTTCTGTGACTGCCGTGACCTGGCGAGCGTGACCATCAGCAACGCTGTCTCTTCCATCGGTAACTCGGCGTTCGATGGTTGCAGTAGGTTGAGGAGCGTGTTCATCCCCAACTCGGTCACCTCCATTGGCAGCCGTGCGTTCTTTGGCTGCAGTGGCTTGACAAGTGTGAATATCGGCAATGCTGTCACCTCCATCGGTAAATATGCGTTCGATGGTTGTAGTGGCTTGACGAGCGTGTCCATCCCCAACTCGGTTACCTCCATTGGTGACTGTGCGTTCTTTAACTGCAGCGGTCTGCAGAGTGTGGAACTTCCTGGCTCTCTTGTCAACATCGGCAGGTCTGCATTTAGCGGCTGTCCTGATATCTCGATAGTGATGTTATTAAATCCTACTCCTCCATTATGTTCTGCTAATGCGACCACTTTTGACAACAATGTCTTTAACGACGCCAAGTTATATGTGCCTAAAAAATCTGTTGCTTTGTATCAAGCATCGGACGTATGGGGGCAGTTCACTCAAATCATTGGTGTGAATATTTCTAATTGAAGTCATTGCCGAAAAAGTATCTGCATCCTCGACGAGAAATCGGTATCTCGATGATGTTTGTCTTGATACTTTTGTTTAACTTTGCAGTGCATCCGCCCATCACCATGCGGCAGATGCCATTACATTGATTTTCAACACGTTACCAAAAACGAGACATATAAACATCGCATTTTTTTTAAAAATCACCGAGCTATTGGACTATGATAGACCAGATTATCGAATTCAACAAGACCTTTGTGGCCAGCAAGGCCTATGAGCAGTATGTGACCGACAAGTATCCCGACAAGAAGCTGGCGGTGCTCTCCTGCATGGACACCCGCCTGACCGAACTATTGCCTGCCGCCCTGGGACTGAAAAACGGTGACGCCAAGATCATCAAGAATGCCGGCGGACTGGTGATTTCACCGTTTGACTCGGCCCTGCGCAGCCTCGTTGTTGCCATCTATGAGCTGGGCGTTGAGGAAATCATGGTCGTGGCCCACACGGGTTGCGGTGCCTGCCACATGAGTTATGACCACTTCCATCACGAGATGATAGCCCGTGGCGTGAGCGACGAGACGCTCGACACCATCCGCCATTGCGGCATCGACCTCGACCAGTGGCTGGAGGGCTTCAAGGACACGCCCGAGTCGGTGCGCCGCACCGTCGCCACCATCAAGGCCCACCCGCTGGTGCCCCGCGACGTAACCGTGCGCGGCTTCATCATCGACTCCACCACCGGCGCCCTCGAGGAAATCGAGTAAAGGACCTGCTGCTGGGGAAATATTAGGAACCATTGTCATGAATATCGAGCAGCTGCGTGAATATTGCCTGTCGTTGCCAGGCGTGACCGAGGCGACCCCCTTCGAGAAATTCTCGCGGGGACGGTTCACGATACTCGTCTTCTACGTTGGCGGGCACATGTTCTGCTACTTCAACATCGACGACTTCACCTCCATCACCATCAAGGGAGCCCCCGACGTCATTGCCGACCTCAAGGAACATTACCGGGCCATCAACGACCCCTACAACGGCAACAAGCGCCACTGGATGAGCGTCGATGTGAACAGCGACGTGAGCGACGCGATGCTCTGCCGGCTGGTCAAGACCTCCTACGACCTGGTGAAGAAAAGAAAATAATCATCACTTCAAGAGCGTGCAACTCGGTCATGTTACCGTGATAACGCACGGGAAATGTGCAGCATTTGCATCAGGCATTCATCCAGTAGCTGCGTTCCTCATCACTCATTTTCTCGATAGCGTAGCGCAGTGCCGTGCGGGGCATCTCGTGCACATGGCGTTCCAGGAAATGCCTCAGCAGGTCCATGCTGCACCGCTTGCCCATCTCGCGCAGCATCCATCCCACAGCCTTGTGCATCAGGTCATGCGGGTGATGCAGGTGCCACTCGGCATAGCGCAGGCACCACGACGGGTCGCCCGCCTGGGACGTTTTCCAGGTACACACCATGCTCATGCGCTGCCGCCACAGGCAGTCACTCGCTGCCAGCTCGTCGATTATCGCCACTTTATCGCCCAATCGCGTGGGCAACAGCAACCAGTGGCCCAGAATCTTAGGGGCCGACAGATCGACCAGATCCCAGTTGTTGGCCCGCTCGGCATGCCGCAGGTACATCCTCACGATCTCGTCGCGCTGGCCGATGGCCTGCCCGTCATTCACCAGCCGCTTGGCCGTCAGTTTCTCGAACCGCGCCACCAGAATCAGCAATCCGCACAGCCTCACCTCGTGCCAACGTGACATCAGCAACTCGGGCACCTCGTCTAGCGGCAGTTCGCGCCCCACGAGTTTCACCACCTCACGCGTCTGCGGCACCTTCAGGCCCAGGAACTCATCCCCCTCGCCATACTCCCCCGGACCCGTCTTGAAGAATCGCATCAACACCTGCCGCTGCCCTTCATCCTGCAACGACTCCATATACCCGATTATCTCTCTGGCTGTCATCATAGCGCAAAGGTACATCTTATTACATTCCCCTTTACCGCGTCGGCCAAAGTTTTTTTCCCGTCCCTATTGACAGCTACCGATATTAACTGTACCTTTGCAGTGAAAATCTTATTCTCTTTACTTCAATGGAAACCGCTAACCTATCATCGTTCAGGAAGACCATTGTAGGAATTCAGTTTCTATTTGTGGCCTTCGGCTCTACTGTTCTCGTTCCCTTGCTCGTTGGACTTGATCCAGCAACCGCCCTCTTCACGGCAGGTATCGGTACTCTCATTTTTCACATGGTCACCCGCGGTAAGGTGCCCATTTTTTTAGGCTCTAGTTTTGCCTTCATCGCGCCCATCATCTCGTCCTCCAAGCAGTGGGGCATGCCGGGCACACTGGCGGGCATCATGGGCGTCGCGCTCGTCTATCTCGCGATGTCAGCGCTCATCAAGTGGCAAGGACGGCGGCTGCTCGACCGGCTGTTCCCGCCAGTGGTCATCGGGCCGGTCATCATCTGCATCGGCCTCTCGCTCGCCCCGGCAGCCGTGGGCATGGCCCAGGAGAACTGGCTGCTGGCCTTCATCTCGCTGTTGACGGCCATCATCGTGCTGGTGCTGGGCCGCGGCCTGGTCAAGCTGGTGCCCGTCGTGTGCGGCATCGTTGTGGGCTATATCGCGGCATGGCTGATGGGCCTGGTCGATGTGTCGGCCGTGGGCAGTGCCCCCTGGTTTGCCCTGCCCCAGAGTATCACCCACTTCAAGTTGCCCCAATTTGCCTGGGAACCCTTCCTGTTCATGATACCCGTTGCCATCGCGCCCGTGATCGAGCACATCGGCGACGTGTATGTCGTCAGTGCCGTGGCCGGCAAGGACTTCGTCAAGGATCCGGGCCTGCACCGCACCATGATGGGCGATGGTCTGGCTTGCATGGCGGCATCGATCTTCGGCGGACCTCCCGTGACGACCTATAGCGAGGTGACCGGCGCCATGCAGATCACCCGCGTCACCAGTCCGGCGGTCATCCGCATCGCAGCCGGCACAGCCATCGTCTTTTCGGTCATCGGCAAGTTGAGTGCTATCCTGCAGAGCATCCCCAGTCCCGTGCTGGGCGGCATCATGCTGCTGCTGTTCGGCTCCATCGCCGCCGTGGGCGTGCAGAACCTGTTACGCAGCAAGGTGGACCTCGACGAGACGCGCAACATCATCATCGTGAGCGTGACCTTGACACTGGGCATCGGCGGCGCCATCATCCCGATGGGCACCTTCTCCCTGAGCGGCATCGGCCTCGCCGCCCTCACCGGCGTCATCCTCAACCTCCTCATTCCCAAGACTAAACAAGCGTGAAAAAGAAACTTAAATATATTACTGCGGCTCTATTGCTGGCCTTTTGCTCCCTGCAGTGCTGGGCTGGGCGATTTGTCGCCGACTCGGTCAAGGTCGATGGCCACATGCGCCACTGCGAGGTGTATCTGCCCGACGGCTTGCGGGCCAATGCGCCCCTGGTGGTCATCCTGCACGGCTATGGCGCGGGCATCTGGCGCGAAAATCCCATGGTCGCCGCTGCCGACCGCCACCAGTTCGCCGTGTGCATCCCCCAGGGGCTGAAAGACCCCCAGGGGCAGCCCAGCTGGAATGTGGGTTACCCTTTCCAGCAGGGATGGCGGGTCGATGACGTGAAGGCCCTGTGCCGCATCGCGCGACACGTCCAGCGCCGCTACCACCTGAGCCACGACAATGCCTTCCTCACCGGCATGTCCAACGGCGGCGAAATGTGCTACCTGATGGCCTACAGCAAGCAGGATGTCTTCAAGGCCGTCGCCCCCATTGCCGGGCTGACGATGGCATGGATCTACCAGACCATGCAGGCACCGCGCCCCATTCCCCTGATGGAAATCCACGGCACCGAGGACCGCGTGTCCGAGTGGACGGGCGACATGGACAACAAGGGCGGCTGGGGTGCCTATCTGCCTGTTCCCGTGGCCATCGGCTACTGGGTGGCCAGGAACCGCTGCACCGGCGAGGCAACCGAGCACACCGTGAGCCACCAGGGCGAGGACGGCCACCCCGTCGTCAAGCACCGCTACAGCAGCCCCACGACGGGCTGTGACGTGTGGCTCTATGAGGTCATCGGTGGCCAGCACTCCTGGCACACCGCCGACCTCGACACCGGCGAAGAAATCTGGCAATTCTTCTCCCGCTACCTGCATTGAACCTCCCGCCTGCTGCCCCAACCGATTGCACGCTAAGTCGCAAAGCCGCAAAGTAGTATAATCTATTGCTCGCAAGGGGCTCGCAATATGATGTTGACGTCTCAACGGTGTCAACGATTGCGAGCCCCTTGCGAGCAATCATAAAATAACTTTGCGCCTTCGCGGCTTAGCGTGAACCCCAAGAGGACGCGGATGCCAGTCAATTATTTGGCTCCTTTCTTGCGGTTACAGTCGCGACACAGCATCTGGCAATTCTCGATAACCGTACGGCCGCCCTCTCGCCAAGGCTTGATGTGATCACCCTCCATAAATTCCATATCAAATTCCTTATCGCACAACTTGCAATGATGTCCCTGCTGTTCCCAAACGGCGAGTTTTATATCTTCGGGGAAAGCCCGCAAGTCCAGGTGTCGTTCATCACCCGTGAGTACGTATGGGATGATGCCGTTAGGCCTCTGTATCTCGCTATCGCGCATCAAGGCTGAAATCTGCTTGGCCAGTGCCACGGTGTCGAGCGTCTTGTCATGAAACTCGTCATAATAGAGCGCCCAGTCCAGTCCCTTCATGATACGTTTGAACTTCTTCATCTCAAAGTTTGTTATGGCCCAGTTGAGGACATTCTGGAAATAGGTCCACAGGTTATTGGCATTAGGATCATGCTGGTGAGTTGCCATGTAGCCGACTGCGCTTTGCGCCTTGCCGCATCTCTGCTCATGATCAGCCATCCACTCAAGGGCTTTCTTGAGAAAATCCTGGCGGATGGGGGTTCCATTCACCAAATCTTTTCCCAAACGAAAGGCTCCGCAATTGCTCTTGGAGAAGTGACGCTTAGCATCGCTCACAAACGGGCCCGCATAGATGGCATTCAATATCTCCTGCTCGTTCAACGGTTTACCGGCAATGTTGATGGTTTTGAACCACTCGAGTTTCTCACTTTGTTCGCCCTCGCACACATAGACGGTCAACCTGTAATCCAGGATACGTTGCTGAGTATCTGAGGGTTGATTGAAGAAATTTTTGAATTCAAAACTGAATTTCCCCGCCACATACTCACACAACGACAGTGTCCTCTGTTGACCATCCATCACTTCGTAGGGGCACTCGGCATCATCATTGCGCTTGACCCAATACATGACATTCAGCGGATAGCCGTGCAACACCGTGTTGATGACGGCTTGCTGTTCCTTCTCGTTGTAGATAAACTCCCGCTGATAGGGCGGACGGATGTCGAGCAATCCGTTATAACCGCGCACGCCTTGCTCCTCGTTGTTCACATAACCGTTGCAAACTTCACCAACGGTCACTTCTATTTGCTTTATCGTCATCATAACTTCTTCGGATGTTTATTGCGAATAAGAATTCTACTATATTGTCTTTTGCTATTTACTACACCGCAACCGCCTCGGTCTTCAGGATGTATTTGATACCCAACCCTTTCCAACACATCTTTCGGAGCTGACGCACGCGTATTCCCACTTGCTTGCCAAATTATCTCAAATTGATTCGGATTATACTTATCTAAGAAAGTAATTGGTACTCCCATTATTCCATCAAAATCACAAGGTATATCCTGAGTTTTTCCTACATTAATCGCATTATAGTTATCAAAAAATGGATAATCTTCTGGTGAATACTTACATACTAAATCTATATCCTCATTTCGCTTCGGTATTTCTAAATTAGTAAACCAATGTACCCCTGAAACTCGGATCATACCTTCTTTATGATCTGCTGCTGTAGCAGTATCTTCATATGGAGATACAAAATGAGCTGCCCCGCCCTTAAATCCATAACCTAACCATACTTTATTGCTAATGACATAGGGAAATATTTCTTTATAAATAATTGCTCCCTGATTACCAATTATCAAGAACTTTTTCTTGTATTCCATCAATTGAGCAAAATATTCTCTAAATAGCGAGAACGGCGGATTGGTGACGACGACATCGGCCTGCTTGAGCAGTTCGATGCACTCAGGGTCGCGGAAGTCGCCTGTCTTGAGGATAGAAAGTACATTTTTGTCATTCTGCAAGAGGTATTGCACGTCACTCAGGTCAACAGCACCGTCTCCGTTCATGTCGCGCACCTCGGTAATCTCGACCTTATAGGCTATCTTCTTGGGCTCCTCGGTGAAGTCACCCCAATCGATCATTAACTCATCACCTTGCACTGGTGAACCGTTATAACAGGTGCAGATCAATTTCTTCAGTCCTAATTGATTGAAACGCAATGCAAAATACTTAAAGAAATTGCTCTCGTAGGGATCATCACAGTTACACAAGATGGTCTTGCCGCGAAAGTGCTGCCAGTAGTGCTGCAACTCACGCTCGATGTCGCTCATCTGTGTGTAAAACTCATCTTTCTTTGCCGTCTTGGCGGCATTCAAGTTCTTGTTTGCCATAAGTGTGATTGATTAGCCATTCTACTTGCAATCGACTATCAATCACGCTGCTGGACATGAAAAGAGCGTGATGCCGTTCTTATCGCGTCCAGCTATGAGGCAGCCTCGCATGGAAACCTCAGTCCCTGAATAAGAATACATCACGCCTATGGCGCAATGCATTTCGCTAAATCAGGAACAAAGGCATCCACACGGAATACCCTCACTCATTATTTCGGAGTTACGTTATTTCCAAAAAGTTTGCGAGGCTTTTGGCTGAACGCGAAATAATAGCGAATGCTTGTTATGTCCTCGGGTATTTCTCCCCCCCGATTCATCCACAAAGGTACAATAATTTCCTTGACAACAATAAAAAAGAGCCCCTATTTTTTGACCAAACGGCAGCTGGCATTCCCCAAAAATACCTTCAAACAAACCTCCCCCCTGTTGCCCCAACCGATTGCACGCTAAGCCGCTAAGCCGCAAAGTAGTATAAGCTATTGCTCGCAAGGGGCTCGCAATATGATGTTGACGTCTCAACGGTGTCAACGATTGCGAGCCCCTTGCGAGCAATCATAAAATAACTTTGCGCCTTCGCGGCTTAGCGTGAGCCCCAAGAGGACGCGGATGCCAGTTGATTAAGTTGTTTTTAAAGAACGGTATATCGGCGCCATGTCACTTCATCATCTCCTGGACGGCACGCTCGAGCTGGCGATCGTGGCCAGTGAGGTAGTCCTCGGGGGTGTTATAGACCTCGACGTCGGGCAGGAGCGGCGTGTTCTCGCAGAAGTTGCCCCGCATGTCCCTGCAACCCACCTGTGGGATGCCAAAGATGAGCGAGTCGTCGATCAACGTCTCCCACCACACGGCGGTCATCGTGCCGGCAACGGGCGTGCCGATGAGCTTGCCGATGCCCAGCTCCCTATAGACAAACGGGAAGCCGTGGCCGTTGCTGTAGTCGTCCTCACACATGAGCACACACGACGGCTTGGTCCACTTGTTGAACGGGTCGACACCCACGACCTTGCCATGGGGCACAAACGTCTGGTACTGACGGCCGCTGAGCAGCGTGCACAGGTCGTCGTGCAGCCAGCCGCCGCCGTTGTGGCGCTCATCGACGATGACTGCCTTGCGGTTGCGGTTCTTGTCGCTCAAGAGCTCGCGATAGACGGTGCGGAAGCTCTCGCTGTCCATCTCCTTGACGTGGACATAGGCCAGCTGTCCGCCCGACAGGCTATCGACCAGCGCACGGTTACGGTCCACCCAGCGCTTGTAGAGCAGCTCCTGCTGGGCACCCTTGCTGATGGCCTTGACCGTGACGTCAAAGTGCTTGCCGCTCTTCGGGTCCAGGACGCTGACGCGGATGGGCTTGCCAGCCTTGCCGTCGAGCATCCAGTTGTAGTCCTCGCCGGCAAGGATGTCGTGGCCGTCAATCTTCTCGATGATGCAGCCGGCGGTGACGCCCGTCTTCTTCACGTCAAACGGGCCCCGCTTGATGACCTCCTCGACGCGCAGGCCGTTGCCCTGATAGTTGTTGTCCAGGAACAGGCCCAGGGCGGCCGTCTTGAGCGTCGGTCCACCGGGGTTGTAACGGGCGCCCGTGTGGGAACCGTTCAACTCGCCCAGCATCTCGCTGAGCATGTCGCGGAAGTCATAATTGTTGTTGATATAGGGCAGGAAACGCTTGTAATTCTCGCGATAGCCTTCCCAATCGACGCCATGGATGTCCTCGACATAGAACTTGTCCTTGACCTGCTGCCAGATGTGGTTGAAGATGTATTCTCGCTCCTGCTGCGGGCGATAGTTGAAGTTGGCCTCAAAGGCGACAGGCTCGGGTTTACCCTTGGCCAAGTCAATCTTCTTGATGGCACCTCCCGTGCAGACGTACAGGTTCTTGCCGTCCTTGTCAAACATCATGGGACCGCCACCGACGCCCTTGAGCACGACCTCGGTCTTGTTCTCGCGCAGGTCGTGTTTCCACAGGTCCATGTCGCCCTCAAAGGCGGCCTGATAATACAACGTGTCACCGCCGTTGGAGAGTGCCATGTCGCCCAGGCGAGACGAATTGACCGTCAAGCGCACGACGCGGTCACGGCAATTCTCCAGGTCCAGTGCCAGTGCAGGCACGGCGGGTTTCTCGTCGGCAGAAGCTTTTTTCTTCTTGCCCTGGGGCTTCTTTTTGGCATCCTTGTCGGCGGCTTCCTTCTTCTGCTCCTTCTCGGCCTCCTCGAGCAGGGTCTTCTCCTCCTTGCTCATCCTGAAGCGTTCATAGGCATCCTGGTCAAAGAACATGATGTACACGTCATCCTCGGTGCCCCAGCTGCCGTGGCTGCGGAATCCCGCACGGTCGCTGGAGAAGATCATCGCCTTGCCGCCCAGCACCCACTTGCCGTTGCCCTCGTTGTAACCGCTCTGGGTCAGGTTGTGGATCTCGCCGTTGCCGCTGGCACTGACCAGAGCGACGTCCTGGCTGTTCCAGCCGCCGGTGCCGATGTAGGACGAGAGCAGCCACCGGCTGTCGGGGCTCCACTCATACCACACATCGCCGTCGCTGTAGGAGTAGATATACTTACCGTCCATCAGGGTGCGCACGGCCTTGCTCTTGACATCCACGGCCCGCAGCGTGCCACGGTCCTCCAGGAAGGCGACACTCTTGCCGTCGGGGCTGTACTTGGGCTGGAGCGAGGTGTGACCGGTATGGGTCAGCTGTTCCTCCACGAGGTCGGTGCTGTAGGTGAACAGTTTCTCATTCTTGTTCTTGATAGAGGTCTGGTAGATCTGCCACATGCCGTCACGCTCGCTGTCATAGACGATGCTGCGCCCGTCGGGCGAGAAGTCGATGCTGCGCTCCTGCTCGGGGGTGTCAGTGATCTGCCTGGTGGTATTGTACTCCACGCTGGTCACATACACGTCGCCATGCATCACAAAGGCCACTTCCTTGCCGCCGGGCGACACGCTGATGGCCGTCGCACCGGCTCTCTTGATCTGGCGGATGAGTTCCTTCTCGATGCAGTCGGCAGCGATGGTGATATCGACCTTGCGGGGTTCCCCACCCTCTTGCAGGGTGTAGATCTCACCGTTGTAGCCATAGCACAGCGTGCCATTGTCGGCCACAGTGAGGAACCTCACGGGATTCTTCTCGTGATGGGTGAGCTGCACGGCCTTGCCGCCGACGGTGTTCTTGTAAACGTTGAATGTGCCGTCCTGCTCGCTCAGGTAGTAGTAGGCGTTGCCGTCGGCTGCCCAGCGCGGCGTGCGGTCCTCACCGTTGAAGTCGGTCAAGCGGGTGAACTTGCCGTCACGCTTGAGCCAGATGTCGCGCGTGATCGACGAGGTGTGGTGCTTGCGGTAGGGGTCCTCATAGCCCTTGATGTCATGGTACAGAATGTCGCCGCGGCCATTGACGCTCAGGTCCTGCATCGGCAATTCGGAGAACAGTCGCGCACGGCCGCCGCTGGTGCTCACTTGATAGACTTGCGGGAACGAGCGGCTGGCAAACAGGATGGACTTGGCGGTGGGCATGTCGGTGGCCTCGAACAGCACCGTTCCCTCATCGAGGAAGCACATCGGGGTTTCGCTGCCGCTGTCGGTGGTCAGCCGCCTGGGGGCGCCGCCATCCTTGCCCACGACATACACGTCGAGGCTGCCCTCACGGGCCGAGGCAAAGGCGATATTCTTGCCGTCGGGGCTCCACACGGGATAGGCGTCATAGGCCTCGTTGCTGGTCAACTGGCGAGCTGCGCCGCCGCTGACAGGCACCGTGAACAGGTCACCTTTATAGGAAAATGCGATGGTCTGCCCGTCGGGCGAAATGGCGCTGTAACGCATCCACAATGGATTGTTCTGGGCCGTAGCGCCGATTGCCAACAATAATCCGGCAATCAAGCTCACTTTTCTGTAGATAGTCATGATCGGTAAATGGATTGGTTATTAGTTTGCGGCAAAGGTACATAAAAACCACCGAATCATCCTTTCTTGAACCAAAAAAACGCTGTAACTTTGTTCCAGATTATCAGTGACAGAATTGAATGGATTATGGAAATGGAAACGAACAACGCACAGACGAGCCGCATCAGCCTGATGGAACAGCACCTTGACAACGCAACGACTGCCGTCAAAGGCCTGGAAGCAGCCCTCAACAGATATGAAGAAGTGCAGGAGGCTATTGCCGCCCTCGACGAGTACTACGGCAGCGACCAGTGGCGTCAGGACCTCGACGACGACGAGGCGGGCCGCTTGCCCGAGGGGTTGAAGCGCGGCGTCCTCAGCCAGGACGGCATCTGGAACCTGCTCGACGACTGCCGGGCCCTGAACACACGCCTGTCGCATTGGGCCCAGAACCCCCGTCGGCAATAACGCCGGCCGGGGAGGCCAGGCGGTCAGATCACGACGCGCTGGAAAGGAGGTGCGGTGATGTCGCAGAACTCGTTGTTGATGTACTTGAAGTGACCGGCGATGGCAATCATGGCGGCATTGTCGGTGGTGAAGACGCGCTTGGGGATGAAGGCACGCAGGCGGTGACGGCGGGCATAGTCCTCGACCGCGGCACGCACGCCGCTGTTGGCCGACACGCCGCCGCCGATGGCGATGGTCTTGATGCCCGTGTCCTTGATGGCACGGCCAAACTTGTCCATCAGTATCTCGATAATCGTGCGCTGCAGCGAGGCGGCAAGGTCGGCACGGTTTTCCTCGATGAAATGGGGATTCTCCTTGAGCGCGTCGCGCAGGGTGTAGAGAAACGACGTCTTCAAGCCGCTGAAGCTGTAATTATAGCCGTCCACATGCGGCTTGGCGAACTTGAAGGCCCGGGCGTCACCCTCGGCGGCCAGGCGGTCGATGACAGGGCCCCCGGGATAAGGCAGGCCCATGACCTTGGCACACTTGTCGAACGCCTCGCCCGCAGCATCGTCGATGGTCTGGCCCAGCACCTCCATGTCGCGGGGCGCGTTCACCTTGATGATCTGGCTGTTGCCGCCGCTGATGAGCAGGCACAGGTAAGGAAAATCGGGGACCTGGGTATTCTCGTCCTCCTTGACAAAGTGGGACAGGACGTGGCCGTGCAGGTGGTTCACGTCCACCAGCGGGATGTCGAGAGCCAGGGACAACCCCTTGGCAAACGAGGTGCCCACATGGAGCGATCCCGGCAGACCGGGGCCGCGCGTGAAGGCGATGGCATCAATATCCTTGCGGTCGATACCGGCCTGACGGATGGCCTCGCTCACGACGGGCACGATGTTTTGCTGATGGGCACGCGACGCCAACTCGGGCACCACGCCACCATAGGCCTCATGCACCTTCTGGCTAGCGATGACATTGCTCAACAACACGGTGTCACGCAACACCGCTGCCGACGTGTCGTCACATGACGACTCAATTCCTAATATCGTTACACTCACGATGGATTCTCCTTTCTTGCTTAAAACAGACTGCAAAGGTAGTCTTTTTTTTTGATTCACGGCACCTGCACCAGCCTTATCCACAACCTGGGCCAGAATCCTTACCAGGCAACTTGACCGTGACACCGCCCGCGATAACCAGCAAATCTCAGATCATGCCAGGGTGACCGGCAAAAGCCTTGACGGGAGCAAAAAAATGATTGCAGCTTGCGTTTTGACATGGCGCAGTGTGGCCTTACCGGCATACATTTGTTGCCATGGCGGTGAACCGACGTAGGTGAGGTGAAATTGATATCACCCCCCTTAAAGGGGGTGTAATATATAAATTTCACCACCCCACGACACCGGAGCGCTGCACTAGTGGTGGAATGTGAAAAATGACCGTTGCACCAACCGGTTCAAGTTAGCCCAGCGGCGGGAGGGAGTGGGCCGACACCGATAGGATTGCCATCAATGATGACACACGACCCAGGCATTAACGGCCGCGATGATGCATTACAAGGCAAGAAAGACAACCCGCCGTTGATGAGCAGGTTGTCCTTCTTGTCAATCAGTCACAATCATGTGATAGACCTCACGGGCGGGGTCACATGCGGGACAGGATCGTCTCGATGACGAGGTTGACATCATTCACCGATACCTCGCCGTCACCATCGACGTCAAACTTCGGGTCCTTCAATCCGTACAAGATGGCATCGATGACCGCATTCACGTCACTCACCGTGACCTCACCGTCGCCGTTCACGTCACAGGGGTCGGCACCAGCGTCAATACCCACTATCGACACGAACAGACGCCACCAGTTGGCCTGCTTGTAGGCGTTGAGCGAGGTGCGGGGCACATAGAGCTTGGCCGTGTTGTAGGTCGAGGTCGAGAACACCGAGTTGTCGCCCATCGTGGGAGGCACCTTGGCCATGCTGGTGACCGAGGTCAAGGCCGTGCAGCCGGCAAACGACGAGTTGGCCATGCTGGTCAAGCCGGTGCCCAGGGTGAGCGTCTTGAGGCCGGAGCAGTTCATGAAGGCATACATGCCGATGCTGGTCACGGCATCGGGAATCATGACAGTGGTCAATCCCCTGCAGGCCTCAAATGCCTGAGCACTGATCTTGGTCACCTTGCTGGGGATGGTGATAGCCGTGAGCGACGTGCAGTTGGAGAAGGCCATGTTGGCAATGGTCTTCACGCCGGTGCCCAGGTCGACCGTCTTGAGGCCGGTACACTGAGCGAATGCCCGCTCACCGATCGAAGATACTGTGTTAGGCAACTTGACGCTAGTGAGGCCGGTGCTCTTCCAGAAGGCCTCCTTGCCGACACCCATCACGGCATAGTTGGCCGAGTTGACCTTGATGGTCGACGGCACGACGATGGCGCCGCTGTAGCTATTGTAGTTCGCGTCCTTGTAGGTCACCTCGACGGTGTTGCTGGTCAACTGCTTGTAGTAGATGCCGTTGACATAGAAGTCAAACGACAGCCCCGTGATGGTGTTGAACTTGCGCCACCAGTCGGCCACCTTGTAGGCGCTGATCGAGCCTGCGGGAACGAGCAGCTTGGCCTGGTTGTAGGTATAGTCATCAAAGGCATTGGCATTGCTCATCGTGGGCGGCGTGACTGCCATGCAAGTCACCGTGGTCAAGCTGGAGCAGCCGCCAAAGGCTTCAGCTCCCAGGCTGGTCAACGTCGAGGGCAGCGACACGGTCTTGAGGGCACCGCAGCCCTCAAAAGTCCGCTCGGCAATCGTGGTCACCTTGGAAGGAATCTCGATGCTGGTCAGGCCCGTGGACGAGAAGGCATTCTTGCCCATGCTGGAGAGCGTCGAGGGCAGCGTCACACTCGTCAAGGCAGTGCAGCTCTCAAAGGCCGACTCGCCCAGAGTGATCAGGCCCTCATTGAGGGTCACGCTCGTGAGCTTGGTACACATCACGAAGGCACCCTTGCCGATGGTGGTCACAGTGGCGGGAATCGTGATGCGCTGCAGGGTCGATATCACAAAGGCGTGCTCGCCGATCTTGGTCACGCCCGCGGGAATCGTCACGCTCGTCAAGCTGCCGCAGTGGCCAAAGGCGTAGTCGTCGATAGCCGTCACCTTGTAGGTCTTGCCGCTATAGGACACGCTCGAGGGGATGTTCACGTTGCCGCTGTAGGTGTTGCCATCGCTGCTCTTGCTGGTCACGCACACGGTGTTGGTGCCCGTGATGCGGTAATAGATACCGTTGACCACAAAGTCGTATTCTCCTTCCGAGGTGATATTGGTGAAGTTCTTCCAGTAATTGGCTGCCTTATAGGCACTCAACGCCGGGTAGGGCACATACACGTCGGCGCTGGTATAGGTGTTGGAGTCAAAGGTCGAGGAGGTCAGCGTGGGCGGCGTGGAACGCTGGCTCACGATGGTTTTCAATGCCGAGCAGCCCATGAAGGCAAAGTTGCCGATGCTCTGCAAGCCGGTTCCCAGGGTCACCTTTTTCAACGCGCTGCAGTCCTCAAACACCTCATAGCCCATCGAGGTCACCGTGTTGGGGATGACAATCTCCTCGAGCGCCTTGCAGCGGATGAACATGAAGTTGCCAATGGTCTTCAGGCCACTGCCGATGGTCACATTCTTGAGTGTCGAGCAATCCATCAGCACCGAAGTGCCCACACTGGTGACCGTGTTGGGGATGGTGATGCTCGACAACTTGCTACAGCCGCTCACCGCCCAGTCGCCCAGGGAGGTGACGCTGCCCAGGTTGAGTGACGTGAGGTTATTGCAGTTCTTGAATGCGTTGTTGCTCACCGATGTCACATTATAGCTCTGGCTATTGTAAGTCACCGCGGCGGGTATCGAGATGCTGCCACTGTAGGAGTTGTAGGCTACCGACTTGGGAGCCACGCCCACAGTGGAGGCACTGGTAATGATGAAATACAATGGTGATACATAGAAGTCATAGGCCCTATTCAAATACTGGGTGAAGTTTTTCCAGTAGTTGGCTGCCTGATAAACGCTCTTATAGTTCATCGGCACCTGGAGCGTCACCGCGCTGTAGTGGGACGCGTCAAAGGTGTTGCTCTGCAGCGTGGGAGGCGTCACCGCCAGACAGCTAAAATTCGTCAGTGCCGGGCAGGTAGCAAAGGCCTCGGATCCTATCGAGGTCACCGCATTGCTCATGTTCACCGTCGTCATCGCTTTACACTCCATGAAGGCTCTGGACTCGATGGTCTTCACATTGTTGGGAATAGTGATGCTCGACAATTTCTCGCATTGATAGAATGTTTCTCTTTCAATCTTGCTGATTCCCGTGCCCAGGGTCGCAGTCACCAGGCTCTTGCACTCGGCAAAGGCATCATTGCCGATCGATGTCACCGAGTTGGGGATCGTGATGCTCGTCAACTTGGAGCACCAGCAGAAGGCGTAGCTACCGATCGTGGTCACGCTCGACGGGATGGTCACGCTGGCGAGATTGCCCTGCAGCCAGAAGGCGTTATTGTCAATCACCTTGACCGACGTGGGAATATACACGCCCGTGAGGTGGCCGCCATCGTTAGTGCCCATGAAGGCACACGGGCCGATGGCCGTCACCGTGTAGGTCGTGCCGCCATTGGCGACCGTCGAGGGGATGCTCACGTAGCCTGAATAGCTGTCGCGGTTCTCATCCCTGTAGATGACCTGGACGGTATTGCTGCTGGTGCGGCTATAATAGATACCGCCGGCAACAAAATCATAGGCTATCAACCAGCTAGAGAAGTTCTTCCAGTAGTTGGCAGCCTTGTAGGAGCTCTGTGACAGGTAGGGCACCAGCACTTTAAAGTAGCTATTGCTGTAATGACTGCTGTCAAAGGTGATGCTTGTAAGCGTGGGCGGCGTGGCAGCCCTGCACACAACCGTCCTCAAGGCCGTACATCCACTGAAGACATAATTGCCCAGAGACTTCATCCCAGAGCCTAGGGTCACCCTTCTCAACTTCGTGTCATCCTCAAACACCTCGGTCCCGATTTCTTTCACATTGTCGGGAATGTTGATCTCCTCCAGAGAGGTGCAACGGCAGAACATGAAGTCGTTGAGCTTTGTCAAGCCGGTGCCGATCGTGGCCGAGGTCAACGACTTGCAGTCCAGCATCACCGAGACACCCACTTCGGTCACGCAATCGGGAATCAAGATACTCTTCAGGCTGGTACAACCCGAAAAAGCCCAGTTGCCCAGGTAGCCGACCGTCGAAGGGATACTCACGCTGGTCAAGCCTGTACAATCCTTGAAAGCCTTTTCACCGATGCGGATCACAGTATAGGTCTTCCCGTTATAGGTGAACGTCGACGGGATGACCACACTGCCGCTATAAGAATTATAATTCGTGTTCTTGTAGGTCACCTCTACCGAACTCAGCCCATGCTGTTTATAGTAGATACCGCCCACATAGAAATCATAGGCGCTCGCCCCGATAGAGGTCAGCACCGCGCAAATCAAGAAGATTAGCGTCTTGAGTTGTAATAGTTTCTTCATAACCCTATTGTATTAAAAGTTAATAATTATATAGTTTTCAGTCACATCACGAGGTAAAACTGTGGCAAATATACACCTATTAAGTGACATTTACAAATTTTTCACCCAAAATCTATTAATTAGTTCCAATAGGTCACACCACCCATGCGGCCACCGGATAAAAAATTCAATCGTGTCCGGGGAAATCTTCACCCTGCCACACAATTGGCTGATTAATATTGATTTCGATATACGATTGTCATATCGGGCTTACTTGTAGTAAGCTGTAGGGCCTCGCCTTGGCGTGGCCGTTCCTGACAGATTGGCTTCCAATGTCAGCCTCGGTATTGCGTCCAGAAAGTATTGGCCAACAGCTATTTGTGGATGCGCTACAATCTTGGTGTTGTGTGAGGGTGTGTCATAATTCAGTTATGGCTCACCCTCTTTGCAAGTCAACCGCCTGAGAATGCGATATTATTCAGGCGGCTGTTTTTCTGTGTTTTGCCA